>JASLMQ010000381.1 GCA_030746455.1 Candidatus Latescibacterota bacterium | reverse complement strand
GATTCCCGCGTGGCCCGCACTGCCCCATCACCTCAAGCTCCTCGGATCGGTCGCCAAAGGAAGGGACAGGGTCTTCTGGATCGCCTTGCTCGCCTTCGCCTCGGGATTCCTGGGATCCTGCATCTTCATCATCTACCTGGGCTACGCGCAGGCGGGCCAGAACCTGGGCCTCACCGGCTTCCAGGGAGGCAACGTGCGGACCTACGACAACATCGTGTCCTCCATCATCGGGTCCAACAAGACCGTGTTCGACTCGGCCAAGGTCGTCGTCTGGATCCTGGGCGCGCTCGAGGCCGCCGCCCTGATGGTCTTGCGCAACAGATTCACGTGGTGGCCGCTCCACCCTCTCGGACTCGCATTCCAGACGACGTCGGGATCGAGGATCTACGCCTTCTGTATGTTCCTCACCTGGTCTGCCAAGCTCCTCATCCTCCGCCTGGGCGGCATCGGGCTCTACCATCGCGGGCGCCCCTTTTTCTTCGGCCTCGTCGTCGGCTACGTTGCAGGAGTGGGTGTATCATCGATAGTGGACACCATCTGGTTCCCTGGCGAAGGCCACTGGACGCATGGGTGGTAGGGGCCCGCCCCCGATCGGGTCATGCGCCTCAGTGGCCCAACACAGTACTCAACGCTGGAGATAACGTATGACCACGCTTGTAGCGGCACTCGCCATGTTTCTGTTGCTCTTGTCATTCTCGAGATTCGCTGAATCCGCCCCCGCATCAGGTGGCTTCTCTGCGTACCTGGATCGCTCATACTACACCACGGAGGATTCAGCCATCATCGTGTGCCAGCTTGAGCCCCCTCTGGGAGCGACGGCAAGTACGGAGGTCATCGTTCGGGCTCAGGACGGCAATCTCCTCGCTCGCGGATCCGTGGCCGAGGGAGGCCTGCAGCTCCCCGTCCAGATCCATTCCTGGTCGGCCGGCACGCACAACCTGACCGTCTCAGTCTCAACTCCAGGAAATGGCGAGGGTGATTCGCAGGACCTGACCCTGGTCAAGCATCCGCCCAAGCCCGGGTGCGAATGGAAGATCGACCGGATCAACAGAATCGTGCTCCGTGATGGGGAGCCCTTCTTCCCCTACGGGATCATGTCGCCCGGAACGGCGGCGGACTTCGAGAGCGCCGCCGAGATCGGCTACAATACCTTGCACACCTGGCGGGCGCGTGGCAATCCGGGGCGAGCGTCCGAGTATGTGCAGAACGCCGAGAAGCACGGAATACTGACGATCGTCCGCCTGGGCGAGTTCTGTGCCTCCATGGACCCGGACCTGGCCGGCCTGGACCTGAGCGAGAAGGCTGAGGATCGGAGCAAGCATGCCTTCCGCCAGGTGTCACCGAAGAAAGTCAATGCGGCGCTCGTATTCGACGGAGAGTTGAAGAAGGTCGCACCCGAAATCAGGGCACGTCTCTACGGTCAGTACTACACGGGAAACGAAGCTCGGATCGCCGACGCGATCGCCCGCACGAAGGACCACCCGAGCCTTCTGGGCTACTTCCTTTTCGATGAGCCCATCGATCTGAGCGAGGCCTATGGGAGGCCACTCTATCGGCAGGTCTACGACGCCGACGGCTACCACCCCTGCTACGTGGTCTACTCGTCTCACGTTCCCGATGGAGACGAGTACGTGGACTGGATGGACGTTCTCGGTACGGATCCCTACTGGGTCCCCGCAGACGGCGGAAGGCGAGGTACGGTCAATTACGTCTCCAGGATCACGGTCCTCACGGACAGACGTGCTGCCTCCAGGCGGCAAGTCACCTGGAGCGTACCAATGGCCGAGTACTACAGCGGCATCCGGAAGCGCGCGATCCTCCCCAAAGAACAGTCTTGCCAGACCTACCTGGCGATCATCCACGGGGCCAAGGCCATCACCTATTTCCGTTGGCCCTTCAAAACCCAGGAGTCGTACGAAGCACACAGGGCGCTTGCCCGTCAGATGGCCGTCCTCGGTCCGATCGCCGTCACGCCGGATCTCCCACAGACCGTGCGCTATTCGCCAGGTGAATTCGATTTGGAGAACGACCAGCTTCCCGATGTGCAGGTCTCCTTGCGGCGGAACCCCGCGGGTGGCTACGTGCTCCTCGCAGCCAACACCCGCTACTGCCCTGTGGACGCCACCTACTGGATCGCGGGCCTGGGCGAGGTCAGCACGGCAGGTCGCCTCTTCTCGGACAGAGAGCATCCCGTGCAAAACGGCAGCTTTGGCGATCGCCTTGGATTCATGGATACGCGCGCCTATACCCTCGTCACCGGGGTCGAGATCGACGACCCGGTCGAGATCACCGTCACAACCGTCGCCCATCCCGAGGAGACTGACCCTGTCTACGGGGCGCCGGGGCATCCAGACACAGGGCGGCCGGGCAAACGCAACCTGCTTCGCAATCCCGGGTTCGAGGAGGCCGCCTTCCCGAACTGGCCGGACTACTACCTGTTCTCGGACGGCTGCAGTCTGGACTCGGAGCAGGCGTTCGAAGGAACGACATGCCTCAAGATCAACTCAGGGTCGCGGCAGGAGAGGGTCTACGCCGCCTGCTCTCCTGATCTCGAGGAGTCCACGGGCTTCGTCCTGTCGGCGTACATGCGAGCGGACCGCGACGGGGTCACGGTCCGGTTCCTGGGCTTCGGTTGGCGGGTACCCGAGCCGACCTTCGGGTACAAGGACATCACGTTGACAACCGAGTGGAAGCGCTACTGGGAAGCGGGCACGCTCATCCCCGGCCTGCCCAAGTGGCATTCGGTGGGGGTCCTGGTCCCCGCCGACCAGAGTGCCACGGTCTACGTCGACGCCATGCAGTTCGAGAAGGGCCAGTCACCCACGGACTACGATCCCTGACCCGGCCCTGTCTACTGGATGAGGCTCTCGATCTGCAGGCGACTCAAGGCTATTGCAGAGGACCACTCAGCCTGACCTGTACACCGACTCCTGGGAGCTCCCTCCCCAGCCCGCCACCCATTTCTCAATTCTCAATTCTCAATGCCTTCTCTGCCCAGTTTTCCGTGTCGACTCCGTGCTTCCGTGCCTCTCCGCATATTGCTTCCCACGTCGTCTCATCCACCTCGATCCCATCGCGTCCCCGCTGCCTTGCGCACCGGAACTCGGGCTCTCCCGGCAGCAGGATCTCATCCACACCGGGCGCCGTACGCGCCGACTTCATGTGGGCAATCAGGTCCTCCAGCTCATCGTAGAACGCCCCGATCTCCCTGAAATGCTCGATGTGGTAGGCCGTGAGGCACACCCCGTTGCTCACCATCTCCTGTGCGGGAGACGCGCATCCCTCTCCGCTCAGCGCCCCGCCGAGGATCTCGACGATCAGCGTCAGCGCGGTCCCCTTGTACGCCACCACGCCGCCCAGCGGCAGCAGCGCCCCCATCGGGTCCATCCGCACGCGCTTCGGATCGGTGGTCGGGTTTCCCTCCGAATCGATGCCCCACCCCTCGGGGATCGACTTCTCCTGGTTGATGGCCACCCGGATCTTCCCGTCGGCAACCACCGAAGTCGTCATATCCACCAGGATGGGGTCCGCCTCACGCCTGGGCGCCGCGAACCCGATCGGATCGGTACTCAGGCGGCCTTCGATCGCTCCGAAGGGCGCTACCTTGTAGCCCTCTCGGCCCGCGTTCACGAAGATAAGACCCAACATACCCTCCCGAGCGGCCTTCAGTGGATAGGCGCCCGCGCGGCCCACGTGGCTCGTGTTCCTAAGCGTCACCGTGGCCACGCCGTGCTCGCTCGCCTTCTTCATCGCCAGGTTCGTCGCAAAGGTCGCCCCAACCTGACCCATCGCGCCGCCGCCGTCCACCACGGCCGCGCATGGGTGTTCCTGCACGATCTCTGGCGAGGCTGCGGGGTTGAACCGTCCCTCCCGCACCGATCGCACGTACTCGTAGAAGCGGATGGCACCGTGGGAGTCGTGCCCGAACAGACTCGACTCGACCAGATGGTCCACCACGGCCCGGGCATCAGCATCCCGGCACCCCGCAGCCTGGAACAGCTCGTACCCCACCTCACGCAACGCATCGGGTGCGAATGTTGGCAAAGGGTAGTCTCCTCGATCTATGGTCTACCTGCACTCCCTATACACGACGCTCACACTCACCGTACTTCTCCACCATCTCCTCGTACACCGCCGCCGTTCCCGCGGAAGGCTCGATAACGGAGCCGGCTACCGGCTCGGCCAGCCCCGCCACGACCTCCTCCCACGACGACGCCTCTCCCGCGTCGCTCAGATACCCCTGGGCCGCGCGCAGTGCCGCTCCGAGGGCTGCGCTGTTGGTCACCTCGAACCGGTGCACCGGACACTGCTGAACGTCCGCCATCACCTGCAGGATCTCTCGATTGGCCGAGGCCCCGCCCGTGGCATAGATCCCCAAGGGCTCCACATCCATCCACCTCGAGTGGAGCCGCATCGACAGCATCTGCGCCTCCACCACCGCCCGGCAGTTGCCCTCCACATCGTCCTCCGCCAGATCGAACCGCCTCACGCCCGGCTCCAGGACGTTCGGTACAATCTCGGGCTCGAAGTACGGAAGCATGATCTTGCCGCCGTTTCCAGCCGGCGTCGTCCGGAGCGCTTCCGAGAACCCGGACCAGTCCAGCCCGTAGGCCTCGCAGATCGCCTCGCGCGCCAGCGACCCGTTCTTGAAGCAGATCAGCGACATGTAGTCGCCCGTCGGCGCCACGAATACGTGGCCTTCCCCGCGTGGGTCGGTTCGACACGCCTCCATCAGACCAAAGTAGGTATCGCTCGTCCCCAGGCTGATCGCCACCATCCCCTCGCGAATCAGTCCCAATCCCACCACGCTGTTCGGGTTGTCACCCGACCAGACCAGGGCCTTTGCCTCAGGATTCAGTCCATGCCTTTCCGAGAAGTACTCGCATACGGTTCCCACAACCGTCCACGGCGCGGCCAGAGCCGGCAGCCGGTCGGACAGACCGGGCGCCGTGGCATCCAGGGCCTCGGGACGCCACATCCGGTCGCCGATGTCCATCAGATTCATGCCCGCGCCATCACCGTGGTCGATCGGTGCCACCGCGCCGGCCAGCAGAGAGGCCATGAAGGAGCTCACGAGCATGACCATGCCCGTTTCGTCATAGGCCTCTGGCTCCGTCTTGTGGAACTTGCGGATCTGCGGTCCCGTGAATCGCTCGAACGTCGTGGACCCCGTCGCCTCGGCCGTAGCCCGAAGTCCGCCGAGGGTCTCACAGATCTCGTCGCACTCGGTCCGTGTGGAGGAATCCATCCAGATCGGCGAGGTCGGCCGGGAGAATGCACCTTCCAGGTTCTCCTTCAGGTCTTTCCCCGGATCCAGCGCCTCAAGTGCTTCTCTCCCCCTTGCATTCAGGTAGACGGAGCCGTGCTGCTGGCCCGATCCGGACACCGCAAGGATCTCTCCAAGCGGCACCCCATCGGCCCCCATCTTGCCCAGGAGCAGGTCCAGCGCCTCGGCCCACATCGCAGGCGGCGCATGGACCACCTTGGGATCCGGGTTGCGGAGCACACCGTTGTCGATACCGTACTGTGACAGTGCCTCGTCGTAGCCCACTACGGCCTCGTAGGTCACCGCTCGCGCGTCGAGATCCACCACCACCGCGCTCAGGCTCTGCGTGCTCGAGTCCAGGCCCAAAAACAATCTTCTCATCTCAGTCTTCCCTTCCGACTCGCCAGCGACTGCCTTCTCTTCTGCCTTCTGCCCTTTGCCTTCTGCCGAGATCAGGAGCGCCCGTGATCGGCCTCAAGTCCTCGAATCGAGACGAGTTCTACGACGTCCGCTGCCGAATGAAGAGATAGACGATCCCTCCACTGATCAACGCAATCACGAACGACATGCCCGTGCCCACGGCCAGCCCGAATTCCGGATAGAGGTATCGGACGCACGTCGAATAGACGGTCGTATTGATCGGTCCACTCAGCGTGATCGTCTTGATGAAGCTCGTGGCGAACGCCGGACCGTGGGCAAAATGGTTGATGACCATCGTGGAAAGCATGATCGTGGGGAACGTTGCGAATACGCCGCCGATCAAGGGCCCGCCGACCTTCGCCATCGTCACGGCGAAGGAGATGATGAAGCCTCCCAGGATAGCCCGGAACAGCAGCTGCTGCCACGTCGGAGAGACCGTTCGCCGTCCCGCCGAGGGAATGCGGAGGACCTTCTCGAAGACGATATGGCAGGAGGGCACCAGAATCGCGAACCCGATCAGGGAATGCGAGAATCGATCGACGCCCGCGAACACGACACCCAACGACACGGCGAACCAGAAGGCCAGCCCCACTGTGACGGCAAGCGCGAATCCCCTGGGGTAGAGGAGCACATACACGACACAGAACAGGGCGATGATGCCCAGCACCAGCGGAACCAGCGTTGTGGCCTCCGAGGCCACCTCCGGCGATTGGGTCCATCCGATGAAGAACAGGGCCACCACGATGGCCGAGGGCATCCCGGCGATCACGCCGCCGGCCTTGGTCCCGGCCCGTTCGGCGATCACGGTGCCCACCACCGTCCACAACCCGCCCACAACGAAGCTCAACATCAGTTTGGATATGAAGGGATCCATCTCCTCCCATCCAGATTCCAAACAGCACCCGGAAGGAAGAGGCCTTCCTCGCGGTGCTGGCCGCTCCCTGACGACGGACCACAGACCACGGACCACGCCAAGTCCCTGGTGCGGCGCCCGTCCAGTCGTCCGTCGTCTATCGTCCGTCGTCTGTTCGCCAAGCAACCCGGAGGTGCTCTCATCCACCAGGGTAGGCCGCTGCGTTGAGTACCCGGACATCGTCGCACGCCACCACCGGATAGTCCCGCACCGTGATGGATCGCTTCGTTGTCGACTCGATCTCAAAGCCCGTATCGTCCGCCAACACGCAGCAGCCGGCAAGGTCTCCCTCATCCGGCAGATCCTCTGCCAGGTTGAAGGTCCGGTCCTGGATCGACCCCACCTTCAGAACCGTTTGGCCTTGGGGCAGGGCCAGCGTCGTCTCCCCGCACATCAGCGACGTGCCGTCGAGCAGGTAGGCCCGTTCGACCGTGCCGTCCGATCCGGTCGACACGAAGCCCAGACGTCCTTGCATCGACACAGGACCGGCCGCGCACGTCTCCCCGTCGGGTGAAGACAGGATGGTATCCGTGGCGCCGTCGCGTTCCACGGTGACGGCCATCGCCCCGCTCATCGGATCGTCCAGCTCCAACCGCGCCGAAAGGACTGGCGATTCTTCCCCGGGATAGGGAGACATCACGACCGCGTACCGGCTTGCAGGCTCGGTCTCCCATCGTCGCTCCGCCAGGATCTGCTGAACCGGCGGGGCGCTCAAGTCGCTGCCCACATCGTGCCGCCAGCCCGGTGCGTCGGCCACCAGCAGGCGATCTACCGGGCTCAGCACCCTCAGGTCCATCCGCACCCCCTGGTGTTCCCACGTCGCCGTGAACGGCCCTCCACAGCCGGCGGCTCGAAGGTTCGTCAGCCACTCGATTTCCTCATCCACCGGCTGGGGATCGGCACCGTCGATACCCACCAGGCTCCCGTTGCAGTGGAAGCCGTACTGGTGGAGCCGGCCTCCGTGCACCCGGAAGAAGTCCACGACATACGTGCCGCCGTCAGGGAGCTCCACCAGCACGCAGGTCCGCTGGTATGCGTCGCACTGCTGATAGGCACGCGCCGATGCCTGAACAGCCTGGACCCCGGGGCCCAGGCCGAAGAGCTCGAACGACGAGCCGCGTCCTTCTGCGCCTTGGCTGGCGCCGTCCACCGTGACGAGGTTGTGCGAGAGCGTGCTCTTGGTCCAGGCATTCCTCGGATCGTCCCAGATGTAGCCCCGGTCGGCCGCCATCTCCTGGCCGTGGGCGATATAGATGATCCCCAGCGTATCGTTGTGCCGGTGGCCGCCCCCCGCGTAGCCGTTGAAGTAGAAGGCCGAATGGTCGGCGGCCTTCTCACCCCGAAGGACCGCCACGTGCCACCCGGGGAACCATTCCGTACGGAGCGGAAGGTCGCCGCCATCGCCCGCCGCCAGATCCGGATTCCGGTGCCACAGGGCGTACTCGCTTCCCTTCTCCGACAGGGGAGCGCCCTGCGCGGTTTCCAGGAGATCCGCGTACACATCACCATAGTGGGCCGCCAGGATCTCGGCGTACTCGGCGTCCATCCCCTGTCCGTCACGCGTGTCCCCGATCACAGGCATGCGCATCCTGGGATCCGAAATCCGGATCATGCTCTCCAGCGCAAGGCGGTACCGCCCGAAGGCCTGGAAGGGGTCGAAGTCGTCGAAACGTGCGCCCTCCTCCGGCTCGTACCCCTCCGGATCGGAGTAGCCCTGCAGGATCACGGGGATCTCGCGCATCAGCCGGAGGTGCATACTCGAGTAGCCCGGAGATTCCCAGCAGCAGCCGTCGAAGTGGTAGCTCCCCACCATCAGGGCCTCGAAGCCCTCGATGGCACGACGCACGCTGGACGGCCTGTCGAACAGAATCCCCACCGCACCGCTGAGTGCCCGCCCCGGCCCGCACTTGTTGTTGATATCGTCCCAGTTCTCCGTGTCGATGCAACCCGCCAGAATCAGATCCTCGCGGATCCGCCGGTCCGCGTCGGGCCCGATCACGGGGTCGCCCCCCGGCAGGACGGCGTCCCGGATCAGATCGTAGACCTCCGCCGTCGACAGGATGAACGACCCATCCGACCCGCTGCACTTGAACCGTCCGGCGCCCCAGAAGCCGTTGTACAGGGCCGCGTGGTCTCCGTCACGGTGTCGCCCTTCGAAGGCCGTGATGATCGCCTCGACCGGGAACTTGCCTCCTCGCGGATTGCGTCCCATCTCCGCCGCGGCCTCTGCCGGCGGTAGGTCCACCATGGTGCCGTCGTAGGAGTGGAACAGCCATCCGGGATAGCGTTGCGCGAAGATGTCCAGGAGCCACGCCGCGCGCTCCGCGTAGGCCGCCTCGCCCGTGACCCCGTACAGATCGGCCAGAAGCACCATCTGACCATGGCACCAGTTCGCCTTCCTGGATCTGAGCACACCGCTCCAGCTCGTGTGCACGGGACTGCTGCTCCACCTGAAGGCGTAGCTTCCCGAGCGATCGTCCGGGTGCGCGCGCTCCTCGTCCGTCAGGTAGAACGTGAACGTCTGCCCCATCCTGGGTGCCGTCACGCTGCCCGTCTCGGGGTAATCCGGATTCGGGTATCCGGTCCCACAGTAGGTGCACAACAATCGGTCCGAATCCTGCACGTCCCACCGGTAGATGCCGCACTCCCCCATAGACGACAGCCGCTCGACGCATACGGGACAGTTCTGGCCGTACTCGGACCACAGCGTGAGCTCGGGGATCATCTCCTCGATAGCGGACCGATCCAGGTCCATCACGTAGGCCGCGTCCTTCCGCCAACCATCCACGATGGCCTTTGCCCAGGTATGCCGCTTCAGGTTCTCACGAGCGATGCTCACATCTCGGATCTTCATCCCGTCTCCTCTCGTGTATCTCCACGCACGGTCGTCTCGATCGCGATCGACCGATCGGCTGCCCCCAGGTGGAGCCACGCGCGTGCATCGGACCGGTGGTCGCCAAACCGCATCTCGCCCCCCGTCCCGAACGATCGGTACCACACGTCGCAACCCTCGGGCGTTTCCACCTCCAGGGCGATTGCCTCCGATGCCGGCACTGCCCCGCCATTCCCTTCGACCTCGATGGGCCTCAGTCCCAGCATCGGCACGTCGTCGCCGTGGTGAGCGTAGAGCAGCATCGCCATCACTGTGGGCCCAGTCGCCCGGCTGCGAACCTCGGCCACCCAGGGCAACGCGGTCTTCCCGAGCTTCTCCCGCTCGGGCTCGAGGTACTCGTCGCGCCACTGCCTGAACTCCTGATCTCCCGATGCGAAGGGCACGACGGTCAGTGCCTCACCGTTCGACTGCGCAACCAGACGGTCGCCACCATCGCTTAGTTCCACGCCGAAGTCTAAATGAAGCAGCCGCCGATACGTATGCTCCCAGTCCAGGTCCGGGTTCGAGACGTGGTCCACGATCAGCCAGTACTTGCCCTTCACGAACAGCACCTCGCGCGTGTGCCGCTGAGGCACATACCCGTCGTGGTACGCCGAGACGAAGTCGGCCTCCTCACCCAGCGACCACTCGGCCACAGTGCACTCAGGCACATCGCCCGTCCAGATCGAGTAGAGCTCGCGCTTGGAGATCAGCGGATCCTCATCGATCGTCAGCACATTGTGCGACTCCATCGAGTAGAGGTAGCCTCGGCGCTCCGCCGTGTAGTAGCCGTTGTAGATCCACGACGCCGGATCGGCGATGAAGGAGCGCCCGCGAGCGTAGGCCAGGAAGTGGAGCAGGTCCCAGTGCCCGTGATTAGCGCCCATCGGGGGACGGATCGCCGAGAGCGCGAAATACATCGCGTCCGGCTCCCAGGAGTCGCGCAACGCGACCCACCCGCCGTCGGGGAAGACGGCGGAGGCGAAGCTCGGTCGATCCGAGGGCAGCGCTTCCCACGCCGGAAGGAGGCACTCCTCTAGCCCCAGGACGTTGTCCGCCCAGTAGCCCAGGGCCTCCGCGCCCCCAGCCAGCGCGTTCAGGGATTCAGAGAATCCCTTCAACCCCGGATCGCCAAGCAGCACCGCACCGCG
>JASLMQ010000380.1 GCA_030746455.1 Candidatus Latescibacterota bacterium | reverse complement strand
GATCCCGCCTTCCCGGCCGCCGGACCGGTCGACCCGGACATGCCCTTCCTCGCGTTCGAGGACCTCGCAGGAAGCCCGATCGCCATCGTGGTGAACCACGCCTGCCACAACAACTGCGTGAGCGGCGCCTGCAGCGGGGACCTAGGGGGGCGAATCGGGGACGCACTGCGGGAGGCGCTAGGGGTCGAGATCCCCACGCCGTTTCTGGAAGCCCCGTGCGGGGACGTGATCTGGCGTCCGCCGGAGGGCATCGACATCGAGAGAGACGCGCTCGCATGGGAGATCGGCAGGGACTCCGCGGCGAATCTGGTGCCGGCCTATCGCGAAGGGGAGCGCCGGTCGGTGGGGTCGGTACGAATCCTGGGTGAAGTGATGGAGATCCCTGATCGACCGTGGGAGGAGTCGACCTTCTGCCGGGACGATTGCAGGGGGGATGGCGAGAGCGCGCGTGCCCTTGCACGGAAGCGATACGATCCTGAGGAGGCCGCGGTGAAGGCACGGGGCGGTACCGCGTGTCCCGTGGAGATCCAGGGCATCGCCTTCGGGGATACGGCCATCGTAACGAATCCGGCGGAGCTGTTCGTGGTATTCGGGATCGAGATCCGGGAGCGCTCCCCTTTCGATGTCACGCTGGTGTCGGAGCTGACCAACGGCTACTGCGGATACGTGCCGACGGAGAATGCCTTCGAGCAGAAGGGCTACGAGACGCATCGCACGCTCTACACCAGCCGGCTCGCAAAGGACGGGGGACGGCGGATCACCGAGGCGTCGGTATCCATGCTCGATCGGCTTAGAGAAGAACAAAGCGGAACCACAGATAAGCACCGATAGACACCGATGGGGAAACTCGAAGCCCCGACGGATCGAGGTCTGAACGAGGGCAGAGAGGGCTGACCGGCGGTGGAATAGATCCAGCCCTCGACCCAACCAATCAGAGGCGATCATTCTGAAGTGATCGGCGTAGCCTGGCACTGCAAAAGGGCCGTCCTGGCCTACAATCGCCGGGCTTAGGCGCCTTCCCATCGGTGTACATCTGTGTTCATCGGTGGTAAGGTTCTGACGCCTTGAGATCAGAAAGCAATCAGACATCGAGCCGGAGGATGGAGGGGAATTGAGGCGGCTGGCGATATCTTCCGCGTGCGTGCTTGTACTGGGCGTCACCGGATTGCAGATAGGAGAGACAGGGCCGGCACAGGAGCCGGTGGAAAAGACAAGGCACAAGGGGGTCTGCTTCGTGGGCGGCCGACGCCGACCGTCGGACGAGGCTTTCGACCGTCTGGCCGGCCTGGGGGTGGACTGGATCTCACAGACGCCCTTCGGATTGCAGCGTAGCCCCGAGGACCCGCTTGTGGTTCTCCGAACGTCGGGCCGCGTGTGGTGGGGCGAGTCCGACGAGGGTCTGATCGATGCGGCCCTGCGCGCCCGGGAGCACGGAATCCGGACGATGCTGAAGCCCCACCTTTGGATCAGCGACCGAAGCGACGGTCGATGGCGTGGTAACATCGAATTCAGGACAGAAGCCGAATGGAACACCTGGTGGGAGGGCTATCGGGAACTGGTGCTACACTACGCCGGGCTGGCAGCCGTGCACGAGATGGAAGCGTTCTGCGTCGGCACCGAGCTCCGAAGCACCGTTCTTGCCCACGCCGAGAGGTGGCGCAGCCTGATCGCAGAGGTGCGCGGGATTTACACCGGGGAGCTGACCTACTCGGCGAACTGGTACCGCGAGTTTGAAGAGGTCCCGTTCTGGGATATGCTGGATGCCATTGGCATTCAGGCCTACTTCCCGCTGTCGGACAGTGCAAGCGGCGAAGTGACGGTGGCTTCGTTGCAGGAGGCCTGGGAGCCGCACCTGGCCCGCATCTCGGCTGTACAGAAACGCGTGGGGAAGCCGGTCATCTTCACGGAGGTGGGGTACCGCAGCACGGTGGATGCGACGGCTACCCCCTGGACATGGCGCTCGGATGCGCCGGTGGCTCTCGAACTGCAGGCGGATGCGTACGAGTCCGTGTTCCAGGTCTTCTGGGACCGGGCATGGTTCGGGGGCGTGTACATCTGGAAATGGTACCCTGTGGGGAGTATGCGTCCCAGCAAGCGGCGGTTGGCGCGCCGCCGGCGGGATTTCACGCCCCAGGGGAAACCGGCGGAAGCCGTGCTGGCAAGGTGGTTCGGGGGCAGCGCGACGAGCGTCGAGAGGTAGCAAAGGGGAAGGCATCGGGACCCCCGCCACAGCGGGCGGACCCGATTCAGGGCGGGGTCGAGCTTTGCACCCGTTTGCAGGAGATTCGCAACATGGAAGACGCCGGGAAAACGAGAGCGGAGCTCGAGCAGGAACTTGCCGAGCTCCGACGGCGGGTGGCTGATCTTGAACAAGGGAAGGAATCTGCGGAGGAGGACGCGCCCCAGTGGGGCGACGAGCCTGACCTTCAAGATTTGTTCGAAAACGCCAATGACCTGATCCAGTGCGTGGACCCGAACGGCGAGTTCATCTACGTCAATAGAAAGTGGCGCGAGGTGTTGGGCTACTCCGAGGCCGATGTCCCGACCCTCAATCTGATGGACATCATCCGTGAGGATCAGCACGAGCACTGTATGGCGCTGTTCGGGCGGGTCTGCGCTGGGGAGTCGTTCGCGGATATCGAGACGGTCTTCGTGGCGCGCGACGGCCGCGAAGTGGTCGTCCAGGGCAATGTGAACGGCCGGTTCAGAGGTGACCGTTTTGTGAGCACCCGAGGCATATTCCGCGATGTCACCGACCGGAAAGAGATGGAGAAGGCCCTTCGGACCAGCGAGCGAAGGCACCGGGACGTCCTCAATGCCGTCAGCGACATCCTCTTCTCGATCGATCTGGAGGGGAACTACACCTTCGTGAACAGGGCCGCCACGCGGATGACCGGTTACACGGTCTCCGAAGCACTCAAGATGAACATGGCCGAAATCGTGGCCCGGCCGGAGGATCTAGAGATGTTGAGGGGCGAGATCC
>JASLMQ010000379.1 GCA_030746455.1 Candidatus Latescibacterota bacterium | reverse complement strand
CAGAAGATACCCGCCGAAGGCGGCCAGGGTCTCGTACTCGGACCGACGGTTGCCGGCCTCGTACTTGTGCTTGCCGGTGCCCGCGCCGAGATGCCCTTCACAGGCTACAGCGCAGCCCCAGCAGGTAACGTTGCTCTCTTGATTCCATATCGAGCCGTCGCCGCTCACGGTCCCGGTATCGGGGTAGTCCACGAGGCCAATGCCACCGAAGTTCCGGATGGGTGTGTCGCCGTTGAGGGCGATCTCCGCGGTGGTCTCGCTGGTGCCGTACTTGTGCATGCCATCGAAGGCCGAAGGCCCGCCTTCGATCGGTAGCTTCATGTTCGCGATTTGCTCGTCGCGGATCTTTACGATCCGGTCCATATCGGCGATGGGCACCCTCAGGGTGCCACGAACGACAACGGCCTTGATCTTCTTGGAGCCCATTACGGCCCCCAGGCCGGAGCGTCCCGCCGAGGCGCCCTTCTCGTTGATGATGCAGGCCGCCAGTGACAGATTCTCGCCGGCGGGACCGATACAGGCCACGCGGGTCTGCCCGCCGTGCCGGGACTTGAGAATCTCCTCCGTCTCGTAGACGTCCTTTCCCCACAGGTCACCGGCGTCTCTGAGCTCGGCCTTGCCGCTGTCGATGAACAGGTACACCGGATCGTCCGCGATGCCGGTGAAGAAGATGTCGTCGAAGCCCGCGAACTTGAGCCGAGGGCCGAAATGCCCTCCGGCGTTGGCGTCTCCCCACCCTCCGGTCAGCGGGGACTTGCCCACCGCCTGGAACCGCGACCCCATAAAGGCCGGCGTCCCCGTGAGCGGGCCTGTAACAAGCCCGAGCATGTTGTCGGGCCCGAGGGGTGAAATCCCCGGCCTTGTATTGTCGTAGACGACCCTCGCTCCGATGCCATAGCAGCCGATGAAATCCCTGTAGAGGCTGTCGTCCGGTTCCTCGACCCGGATGCTACTGTCCGCAAGTTCTACGAAAAGCTGTTTCCCCATGTATCCGTTTGGCATGTCCATACCTCCGGTCACCCGTTGACCCGAGAGATCAGATGCATGCCCCCCGGGTTCACCTTCAGTGGTCTCGCTTCCGTCGACCACGCTCGCCGTTGCGTGGCAAGGAGCCGGGGCTTTCTCTCCTACGCCTTCGTGGCGCGTGCAGGCTGCTCAGGCCGATGCTATAGCATGCTCCTCCTCGATCGTCCAGGACAGGCCCAGCTCGGCCAGTGTGCTGCGGCGCGGAATGCCTGTATCTTCGTCCCATCCCATCATCCCGTAGAACAGCCGGACGGCGTTCTCCATCTTGGCGGGGTCCAGTCCGCCGTCTTTGCTGAGGGCGCCTGATTTCGTGGGCTGGAACATCCGTTTTGGTAGCACGTCCTGGCTGGACGTGATGCCCTCGCGGAGGTTGTAGAGACGGCCGAGGGTCGCGATGCGTTGTCCGAGCTTGAGGGCCTCGTGGGTTGTGTACGACCACCCAGTGACCGCCCTCACTATCTCGACCTGCTCGTCTATGCTCCAGGGCACGAACTGGCAGGCTACTAGGGAGTCGCGGAACATGGCCCACATGTGAACCGCCTTCTCGTTAGCCACCTTGTCTCCGCCAAGGTCGTCGGCGGGCAGCGGCCGAATCGCCCCCATGCCCCGAATGTGCTCGAAACCGGGTGAATCTTGCGTGAACAGGGTATCGTGCATGCCCGCGCAGTGGTCCGCTCCCGCGGCCTCCACGGAGTATATGACCGCAAGCCCCTGCTTGACCCGAGGATCGTGCATAGGGACCTCGACCCCCTTGACATGGACGGCGAACTCCTCTGAGTCCTTGCCCAGCTCTTGCGACGCCCGGAGCACGCCCTCTGCCAGAAGGTTACCGATCCCCTCTCGCCTGGCGATCAACTCTATAGCCTCGAGCATCCCCTCGGCGTTGCCGAACCTTAGGTCAAGACCGCCGGTGTCTTCGAGGCCAATGATCCCGTTCTCGAAACACTCCATACCGAAGGCGATTGATACTCCCAGGGAGATCGAGTCGAGGGAGTAGTGGTTGGCCAGCTCGTTGCCCTTGATGATGGCGGCGAGGTCGTCGACACCGCAGGTGGAGCCCAGTGAAACCAGAGACTCGTACTCCGGGCCGCCGCTACGCTTGTCCACGTTCCACGGCTCCTCGATCTCGACGGTCTTCTTGCACCGCACCCGACACGCGGCACACCCCTCCATGCCCGCGCCGTGCTCCTCCATCGTCGCCGTCGCCGTTATCCGGGCCGTCTCGGGGAAATCGTTCACACCGAAATTGTGGGATGGCTGATTGCCGACCTCATTGCCCGCCACCATCATGTCGTGGATGCCGGTGCCCACCTCGGCGAGGGACTTGTTGAACAGGACATCGTCGTAGAACTCTTTGTTCATGCTCACCGCCATCGCCCTGATCTTGCCCGGGTCCACCGGAATCGGCGGCTTTTTCCCGAATGAGGCGATGGCCTTGAGGTTCTTGGAGCCCATGACCGCGCCCACTCCACCCCTGCCGTGAGCGTCCTTCACGTCGTTCATGACACAGGCATAGCGGACCATGTTCTCCCCGCCTACGCCGATAGCGGCGGTCTTGACCCTCTTGACGCCCGTATCCTCCGCGATGATGTCCTGGGTCTCCAGGGTCGTCTTGCCCCAGATGTGAGCGGCGTCCCGCAGCTCGACGGTCGCGTCCGTGACCAGAAGATAGACCGGCGTCTTCGCCTTTCCTTCGATGATGATGGCGTCGTAGCCCGCCTTCTTGATCTCAGCCGGCACGAAGCCCCCGGCCTCCGTCTTGGCGTAGCCGTCGGTAAGGGGGGATTTGGCACCGATACAGCTTCGCGTGGCGCCGGGCATCGGGTGTCCAACCATGGGTCCGAGGGCGTAGATGATCTTGTTTTGCGGCGAGAATGCGTCGATCCCCGGAGGCACCTCCTTGAGAAGGAAATACGACACGAATCCCGCACCCCCCAGATAGGTGCGGTAGAACTCTTCCTCAGGTTCATCCACCGATATGTTGCCGGTCGTCAGATCGACTCGCAGTATCTTGCCAGCGTAACCTGGTACCACTGTTTGCCTCGTTCCTTTGGATTTGACCGGGAACTGCAGCTGCCCCGGTCCGCCCTCTAGCCCCCCGCGATTGGAGGGAACACGATCAGACAATCTCGTTGGGTGAGCTCTGTGTCTTCGTAGACCAGAGCCCCGTCCACACAGGCGTTCCAGGTCCGGCCTGCAGGAACGCCCGCAGCCTGGATCGCTTCCCTGACGGTGGTCCCTGCTGGCACGTCCAACACCGCCCGCTTCTGGCCTTCCGGGAGGTATTCACGTAGGGACCCGATGAGCTCGATGTCGACCTGCATAGCGGTTGTTCGGCCCTTGTCTTCCCGAGGGGGCTGTTTCATCTCTGCGAAGTCCCACAACGACTGATCGAATGCGGCCCGGCGGGAGGAGACCGGCGACTCATACTAGGGTGTGC
>JASLMQ010000378.1 GCA_030746455.1 Candidatus Latescibacterota bacterium | reverse complement strand
CCTCAGTCTGTTGGCTCCGGGTTGAACAGGGCGGCGATGTGGACGGCCTGGAACAGGGCGGCGGCCTCGGTCTGCACCCGCAGAGACCCACGCTTGGGCAGCAGTGCGGTTTCTCCGAGCATAGGCGGCAGAATCACGGCCTCTATCGCCCCGGAACTGATGTCCATGTTGCCGGCGGGACATCTGGGCCACAGGGAATGGGTGCCGCGGAATGCGACGGGTATGATGACGATGTCCTGGGGGAGCTTGGCGAACAGGGCGTGCTGAAGGGGAAAGAGCTGGACGTCGAACGAGGCGGTGGTGCCCATCGGATAGATGAGTCCCGGGCGCTCTTCCATCGCCTCGAGTATCTTGGGGATGGTGTGGGCGGAGGCCTCGATGCTCTCACGGGTGACGTAGCCGTCGACGTCGACGAACATCCGATCGAAGGTATCGGGGGATATGCCGAAGATGCTCAGCCGGTACGGCCCAATTCTGGCCGAGACGGTGTGGGCCAGGCCTGTTCGGGCGAGCTGGACGAACGGAACGGGCCGCTCCCAGCCCATGGCCCCCAGAAACTCGGGCGAGCTGAAGACGGAGAATACGGCGAAATGCTCGAGCATGCCCTGGTGGGCCGGCAGGAAGAGGATCTTCTGTTCCTGGACTCGAAGGTCCAGGTCACGCGCGACCTCGTGGAACTGGGGATCGACGGTCACCGTCAGGTGGATGTCGAACGCGGCAAGGGTCTCGCGGGACCAGTCCAGCCACTGGTCCCATGCGGATTGCCGGCGCTGCGCGGGATCGGTGAGCGTCCGGTCCAATCGCTTCCGCCTGCGGCCGACCCGCCAGCAGGCGCGCGCCCACCTAAGGAACCGGAGCTTGCGCTGGAAGGGCGAGAAACCAGCCCGTTTCCCCACGTTCGGGTAGTCCAGGAACCGGCCGCGTTTATCGGATGAAAGCGGAGGGGGGAGACTCATCCTCGCGCAGCCCTCAGGCGTCCCCGCCTTCTCGACTGCGTCGTTCACGCGCTCCACCAGACCGACCGATAGGTCGAACATGTCTCGCGTCAGGTAGCTGTAGCGCTGCCCGTACCAGTAGCTTTCGGGCCGCAGCCGCGACGGATCCTCCTGATGCGCCTGGAAGAACTCGATCAGCATGGCCTCGGCGCGCCGTATCTCCAACCGAATGGCCTCTACTTCGGATCCCTCGGTTGCCCGTGCGGCCTCGAGCCTGTGGCACACCAGGTCGGCGTCCACCGCCACCTTCCAGACGGATGAACCGAACCAGGCGAAGTTGTTCAGGTAGTTGTAGCGTGTTGCGAGGAGTCCGCCGGCTGCGATGGTGTCCAGCGTTCGCTGGGCCACATCCCTGAGGAGGTCCCGCAAGGGGGCCTCGGTCGTGGACGCCTCGATCCGACAGGTGTAGACGTCCTCCCATCTCGGATCGTCGTCCAACACAACGGAGGAAAGGGCCTCGGCCACGGCCTGGGCGTGAGACAGCGGGACGCGGGTGACGCCCATGCGCTCGAGGGAGGCCTCGCCCTCATCCGGGTCGTAGAGATCCCCCCGGGCGAGGGCCTCCAGGTAGAGGCTCTGGTAGAGGCGAAGGAAGTCCTGGTGGCTCCCCACGCCCCGGTCGACGAACTGGTGTCTGAGCTGCAGGAAGATCTGCGAGCCCTGGTGGTAGGATGGCGCCAGACGGCTGAACTGCTCATGGGCCTCACACAGGCGGTCTTCCCGCATCCTGGGAACGCCGCTGTGGATGGCGTCGACCAGCTGAGAGCGTCTCTCGAGGCCTTCGGCCCGGCTTTCCCCATGCTTCGGCCGGCTGTGCGGCCACTTGAGGTCGCGCTCATCCCAGCCCTCGAAGTAGCCTTCCGGTCGTACCGCATCGATGAGCTGCTGGGCGGACTGGTCGTAGAGCTCTCCCAGGCGTTCGACATCCGCCGGCAAGGCAACGTGAAGTGGAACCGGATCTGGACGGTTGGCCATTGCGCTAGGAAGCGATGGAACCAGTGGGGACGCGAGACGCAGCCGCGTCGGGGGCCTTCAGAACGTGCCGCTTCAGGCCGGGTATGTGGATCTCCTGGATGTACTCGGGCCACTTGATCCGCGAGACATCGAAGTCGAAGGCCTGCCGGTCTTCCTCGGAGAGCTCCTGCAGCACCTGCAGGGTGTTCCGGGTGTCGAAGCAGCAATTCAGGTGGGTATAGGGGCTGTAGGTGTCGCTTAGGGCGAGCACGCGTTCCAGGGTGGCCTCCAGCACCGACAACCTGCGGCGGAAGCGCGAGGACCAGGGGAGGAAGGGCAGGGCGTCCATCAGCCAGCCGAGGGTCTTGAGCGGAAGACGGTACTTCAAGTTGGCGCGGCGTCGGAATCCGGCCGGACTGGTGAACCGCCATCTCTTCACAGCGATCGGCTCTCCCTTCCGGTCGACCATCGGATTCTGCTTGAAATAGTCGTAGACCAGCTCGGTGATCTCGCCGAGACGGAGGGGATTCCGGGATCCCGTGGCCACATGGTAGATCTTGAGCTCCCCATTCTCGCGTATCCTCGGCAGGATGGCGATCAGGGCGTTGACCACGATGTCCACGGGGATCAAGTCCAATACCACACTGGGGTCTCCAGGAATGCCAGGCAGCCTGCCCTTGCCGTAGTGCGCGATCAGGGGGTCCGCGACCTTCAGGTCTTCCACCCAACCAGGCTCGGGCTCCACCAGGCTGCTCTCGATGATGGAGGGGCGGACGATGGCGGTGGGCAGGTCGCCCCGGCTCATGGTGATGATTTGCTCGCCCATCGCCTTGGTGAGGGTATAGCTGTCGTGCCAGCCGTAGTGTCGTGCGCGGCGCATGCCCTCATCGACCAGCTGCTTGTGGATCCAACGGCGGCGCAGCGCCTCGAGCTGGTGGGTTCTCCGGTACTCGGTGACCCGCTTGCCCCTGTCCTGCCGGTCCAGCATCCGCACGAAGGCGTCCTGGAGCGCCTCCCGCCTCGATTCCTCCTCGAGGCCCGCGGAGAAGGTCCGGATCGACTCGATCTCCGATTCCAGATCGTAGTCGGGGGCGCTCCCATCGCCCATTCGGTGAGCAACCGTCTCGTAGGGGAGGAGCTGGGTCTCGGGTATCGACCCGCCGAGTTGGCCGTTGACGTAGGCCGTGGACACGTGGAGCAGCACGGCGTCCCGACAGGCCCTGGCGAGCTCCACGAGCCGCTGGGGCCCAAGCACGTTGAGGTTGAGCGCCAGGTCGACCGGCTCGTCGAAGACGACGGTCGCGGCGATGCTGACGACGATATCGACCTCTTGGGTCATCTCCTCGTAAAGGATCGGGTCGATCCCCAGCCGATCGTGGGTTAAATCACCGGGCACGGCCACGAGCTTGGAGGCGACGGCCTCCTCAAACCGATCGCCATTGCGGCGTCGGAGCTCGGAGAAGGCGCTGGAGCCGAGGATCTCCCGTCGGAGCCGGTCCTCGGCGTCGAGCGGATTGCCGCTTGTCCGGCTTCTGGGCCTGATGAACAGGTAGATCCGGCCGACATCGGGGACCTGGCGCAGGATCTTCTCCACCAGGCCCTTCCCAACAAAGCCGGTCGACCCGGTGACGAAGAGGGTCTTGCCGCTCAGGAATTCGTTTATCGTGCTCATAGATGGTTGTCTAGGGCATGTGGCCCCGGGAGTCATGGGGACGGTGCTCGGGTGCCTCTTGAGGGAGCCAGATCGGGCGAGTCG
>JASLMQ010000377.1 GCA_030746455.1 Candidatus Latescibacterota bacterium | reverse complement strand
GTGCCTCCACCTCCTCCAGGCCGGCGTGGCAGGTCGTGCAGGCCGTCCCATCATATCCCAGATGCGATTGGTGGGAGAACACGATCTCTCTGGAGGGCACATCGATTTCCCCAACGATGTCCAGATCCAGATGGCACGTCGCGCATCCGTCATCGTCCTCGACATCGTGGCACTCGCCGCAGATCTCCATCGTCGGCAGGAGTCGATCCGATGCCGATGCGCTCTCCTCAGCCGGGTGGCACATCGTGCATTCGGCCTCCACGTCTTCACCGAGATGTAACTTGTGACTGAACCGAATCGTGGTCGATGGCACGCCCCTCACCATCCCCCACCAGCCCAGCAGGAGCGCCACCGTGCCCACCACGACCCAATACCGGCTGCCCTGTCTCATCACTGCCTCGTTACTCTGACCGCTTGAAGAACCAGTAGGATCCCCGAACGAATACTCGGGCATCGCTTGAGTAGTACCTGTTGTTGACAAACTGCCCTTCCACGTCCAGCGAAAGCGCCCTCCTGGGCCTGTAGGTCAGTCCCAGGGATCCCGCAAGGGCCCGGTCGCGGGTCCGTTGCTCCGCAAAGGGCCGGTACGACGAAACACTCCCATTGGCCCGAACGGTCAGCTGACCGGTGAGCGGATGCTGAAGCGCAAGCACCACGGCGTCGTTCTCTCCCCCGTACCCGATCCGCCTGCTGTACCCCAGGTATCCGCTGGGGTGGTTCAGCCCCGCGCCGATGCGCCAGGAGCTGTCGTCCTCGTAGATCACGCGCGTCCCGTGCACCGATACGGCGACCTTGGGACCGATCTGATAGTACAGCCGCCCGCCCACCTCCTGGTCGTTGCTTGCCTCGAACACGCTCAGGATCGAGTTCAGGTAGAGCGTGGGCTTCCTGTGCTGGTACTCGGCCGAGAGCCGGAGCTTCGGCGTTGCCTGAACGCGACCGGCCACCTCCACCTCGTGCACCTCCCACTCCTCTGCGTCCAGGTCAGCCCGCCCGTAGAGCTCGAGTCCCTTCCCCATCTCGCGACGGGCACCGATCCCGAGTCGCCGGAATTGCCTCGAACCGTTGCGGATCCGCACTCCGCTGTACTGACCCGCTCGCGTGTAGGGAATCGGTTCTCGCGCGCGCTCGGCGAAGCTCACACCCACAAAGGTCTCGTTGACGTCGAAAAGGATCTGCCCCCCCCACAGGTGGCCCTCGTCCCAGGTCCCGATGCCTTCCTCGGAGATCACGGGTGTCAGCATGCCCGCATAGGCGCTGAGCTTCACTTCCTTCCTGGGGGCCACCTGGACCCGCACGCCGTCGATGGTGCCGAAGCCAACGCCGTCGTGTACGCGCTGCCTGCCGAGCGTGAGGTCCAATCCGCTCCTCACTCGAGAGCGCCATCGCAGATACGCGTGGTAGACCCGGGCCTTCCGCCGGCCGGAGGAATCACCACCCAGATCACCGGACACATAGCCATAGGTATGGAGTGAGAGCGACGTCCCACCCAACCGTCGGGCGTTCAGCATCACGGTCTGGAAGACCCGCATGTGCCGAGAGGTCGATCGGTTGATACCCGCCTCCTCCCAGCTGTAGGCCGACGTCGTGAGCCGCCCGCTCAGGGTCGTCGAGTGAGCTTCCTCGGCCCAGGATGCCGTGCACCAGGCAAGCACCAGACACAGCCAGACTCTTCGCCTCATACGGTCCTCACCGTTTGGCGGTCACCAATCCTTGGCATCACTGCCCACTCGCTCAATCCTCGTCTGCGCAAGCGGGTTGCGAAAGTTACGGATACCAATATCACAACTGGTCGCGCCAAAGCAACCGCTTTCACCGGCGCTGACAGACAAGCGCCCCTGCAGGACCTGATCGCGGCTGCGAGCACCGGCCTTGCAGGGGCGCCGAAAGGGGTTCTGGGTCCTACACCAGAATATCGTGTACTTCCTCTGAGTCGCCTGGGAATGCACTCCAATCGGAGCGCATTCCCAGGCATGTGACCAACCAACCTACTTCAACAGCATCATCTGGTGCGTTGCGGTGA
>JASLMQ010000376.1 GCA_030746455.1 Candidatus Latescibacterota bacterium | reverse complement strand
GAGGGCAACCTGCGGGAGCGAAGCCGCAGGCGCTCGCAGAAGTAGAAAGGCCAGGGGAGCAGGCCGTAGAAGACCGAGAGAGGCAGGCGACCCATCATGAACACGTGCTGGGTGTGCCAGAAGGTGAGCACGAAGGCGATGCCGGCGAGGAATCCGGCACGACGCGACCGAAGCATGGACCTGACGAAGAGGTACATCCCCACGCCCGAGGCGACGTGTCCCAGGGCCAGCACCCACTTGATGGAGAAGAAGACGTCTCGAAAGACGAGGTCGAAGAGGCCGACGAGGTAGAAGAAGAGGAAGCCGTAGAACTGGAGGAAGGGGGATCCGGTGCAGAGGTAGTTGGTCCAGATGGGTATCTCGCCGCGAGCGAAAGACCGGGACGTGATCCAGGCGTAGGTGTTGTGGAAGTTGGTGTCGGCGACCCAGCTCGACTCGCCTGGGGCGAAGTAGTAGCGGACCAGGATCAGGCTCGAGAAGGCCAGAAACACGAGCGTTCGGGACTCGGACGCGAAGACCCTGTCGAAGAACCGGGTGAGACGACGCTCCCTGAGCTCCAGGACCAGAAGGGACACGCACACACCAAGGATCAGGGTCGCGAGGGCGGCGTCCGAGGCGTCGAGGGGAACCAGGTCGCGTGTGACCAGGAGGAAGTCGCCGATGGGGAACCGTATGGCGGGAGGAAGCACCGCGAACTTCCCCACGGTGTGGTACTGGAAGTAGACCAGCAGTACCGCGAGGAAACCCAGAAGCCCTGCGACGTCCCAGGAACTGCGACGGTCACCCGACGGGTGTGGGATCCTGTTCTCTTGGCTTTGCATGCTGGTTCTTCCCCTGCTAACCTCTGGATCAGAAGCGGTCTCAAAGGGGTGCCGTAGGCGAAGGAGAGTCCTTGATTCCGTGCGGGAGATGGACTACCTTGGCAGCCCCTACGGGTTCGGTATACACCAAGGAAAATGCGTCCGTTGGACGCGATACACAACCGAAAAAGTGCGGGCGCGTGTGCCCGGCAGGTTGTGAACGGAGATTCGTGAAGGACGGGCCAGACTGGGCAAGAGAAAGGAGCGGGAGATGGCGGGGGCGAGAATCTGCAGGTGGTACGGCGGCAAGAGGGCGGCGCTGAGCTTTAGGTTCGATGACGCGCATCCCACGCATGTCGACAAGGCCGTACCGATGCTGACGGAACGGGGTCTCGTTGGTACCTTTCTTATCAACCCGGGGAGGGATCACTTCGAGCGGTACCGGACCGACTGGGAAGGCAGTGTGCTGGCCCAGGGGCACGAGCTGGGCGACCACACGATGCTCCACAGGGGAGCGCGGACGGACCGGGAGGCGGAGGAGCAGATCGGACAGTGCGCCGACTACATCCGGCAGGTCCAGCCGACGGGAGGGAGGCCACTCGCCTGCCAGCGTGGTGGGGGGACGATCTGGACGCAGCGGAAGCCCTACCGATTCTTCCAGGCGAAGTACAACCTGTTCAGAGCGGGCCGATCGATGTCGTGCAGCGAAGCCTACAGCCATTTTTCTCCGGCGAGATTCAAGGCGCGACTGCGTCAGGCCATCCGGGACGAGGAGTGGATGGAGAGCCACTTCCACGGGATCGACGCAACCCATCTGTACATTTCGACGCCGGTGTTCGCGGATCTCCTGGACTATGCGCAGTCGCGGATCCGGGACCTCTGGCAGGCCGGGATGGCGGCGATTCACACGTATCAGCAGGAGCGAGAGTTCGCTCACTTGCTGGTCCATCCGGAGGGCGACGACGCCCTCACGTTGCATCTGGCCTGTGGAACGGATCCCGAGGTGTACAACCATCCCCTGACGCTGGAGGCGGAACTGCCTCCACGCATCAGAAGGGTCGACATTGTCGGCAGCGACGGAAGCTCTATCGAGGGGAGCATCGAGAGGGCCGGAAGGGTCCGTGTCGTGAAGTTCGACGTGCGACCTGCAGACGGAGAGTACACCGTGCGCGCGAAGGGTATCGGGGCGGCCTACGGGGAAGCACACGGTCCAGAGCTTCCGGCAGTGGGGCCTCATCCCTATGTGTTCCTAACCCAGCGGGATGTGCCGGATCTGGTGGCGAAGTCGAAGGTGGCGCCGACGCGGGAGATGTGGGTGCAGGTGAAGTCCGAAGCGGACCGCCTGGCCCAGGACCGACCGACGCATCCGGAGGGAGAGGTGACGGTTGACGAGGCCCGCCCTAGCTCAGGAGCTCTACGAACCCTCGGTCTGGTGTATGCGTTGACCGGAGACAACGATTACGTGGACCGTGCGATCGCGGACATCGAGCTGATTTTGGCTGCGAACTCGTGGTCCCATCCGAAGCACAACGCCGAGGCGGACCTGGTTAGCGCGGAGATCTCGTGCAGCCTGGGGCTTGCGTACGACTGGATGCACGACGCGCTGTCGGAAGACCTGCGGGAACGGATGCGGAAGGCGATCATCTCACGCGGCCTCGAACCGATCGTGGAGGCTACGGAGAACCGGGTCTGGTGGACCCACTGGTACCGGTGCAACTGGGGCTCGGTGATCTACGGACAGGCCGGTGTGGCAGCTCTGAGCCTGCTGGCCGAGGAGCCCAGGGCGGTGGACTGGGTGCGGCTCTGCATCGAGAAGATGTCTCAGTACGGCAAGGCACTCGGGACCGATGGGAGCTGGGCCGAGAGCGTCTCGTATGCGTGCTACGCCTGGTCGAACGCCACGCTCTTCATGGATGCGCTCAAGCGAGTCACGGATGGAGAGATCAATCTCTTCGACAATCCGAGGCTCAGGCGCTTCCCGGAGTGGCTAACCCATCTCCTGGTGCCGGACGAATCCGGTTTCGTGCCATTCTCCAACTGTGGGGCGGGTGCCGGGTTCCGGGGTGACTACCTGTATCGGTTCGCGAGTGAGTATCAGGACGGGCCTACGCAGTGGATTGCGGAGCGCATGTCCGGCCGAGGGAGTGTGTTCGGTTTCCTGTGGTACGACGCTAGAGTCGTGGCCCGGCCTCCCAGGGACCTTCCCCTTGCCAAGGTGTTCGAGCACATCGATTGGGCGGTTCTGCGGACCCGATGGGAGGACCCGAACGCGGTGCTACTTGGGTTCAAGGGCGGCCAGAAGGACTGGGACCACAACCACCATGACACGAATGGCTTCGTGCTCTACGCCTATGGCCGGCCGCTGATCACGGACCTCTTCTACCCTCACGAAATCTGGGGATGCGAGACAGAGGCCCACAACACGATCATGGTCAACGGGAGGGACCAGCGCGGAACAGTTCGCCTGCAGGGATGTCGGGGCAGACACGAGCACTGGGGGGTCGTGTCCGATCTCATCGACAGCCCGTGGTACACGAGATTCGTTGGGGATGCCTCGCAGGCGTATGAACCGGAGGACGTGAACAGCTTCGTTCGAGAGGTGGTTCATCTCAAGGGCGGAGAAGGAGGGGATCCGCCAGACGCGTTCGTCCTGTTCGACGAGGTGGACGCGACGGGGCCTCACCAGATGGACTGGCACCTGCACACATACGGGGAGATGTCGGTGTCGGGGAACACGGTGACGGTGGTCCAGGACGAGGCGGCGGCCGACGTGAGCGTTGTGG
>JASLMQ010000375.1 GCA_030746455.1 Candidatus Latescibacterota bacterium | reverse complement strand
AGGGACGTCTCGGGGGAGAGGGCGAGGTCGAGCTGCTGTTCGAGTCCGGCCACGTATCCCTCCCCGTGATATCCCTTCACCTTGTCCGTGACGGGGGGATCAGCGCCGTTGGCCACGCTCTGGTACTTGTAGGTGTAGACGAAACCCGTCTCCGGGAGTATGCGCGTGTTACGGACATAGAGCTTCGACCGCGACGTGGCGGTCTCCGAAAGCCCGAAAGAATGGGACCCGAACACGGTGTATCCCTCGTGCCGAGCCCGATAGTCGATCCCGGGGGTGTTGGTGAAGTATTCGTACCCCACCACCTCGCTGCCAAGGCCCTCCGTCCGGTCCCAGTAGGTGAAGCCCAGGGTGAAGCTCCCTTTCTGGAATCGACCCCGCAGGCAGACGTCGTCGACATCCGTACCGAACCCATCGGCCAGCCGTTTCCGTGTCCCGTCGCCCTTGCGCTCGTTCGGGATGTTGCCGTGTTCGGTCGTCAGAACGACGTCAGGCTCAAAGTTGCCGTGGAAGTACCTTCCGGGGTCCGGTCTGCCGATCCCGCCGTCCCCGTTGGTGCGGTACCACCTCCCGGCCAGCTGCATCCGGAATCCGCTCTCTGACCCATATCGCAACAGAACCTCCGGAACTGGACAAACTAGGGTGCGATGGCGGCCGAATGTGGCCTTCGCCTGCGCCTCGAGACCCGGCTGTCCGTCGTTCAGTGGACGCGTGATCACGTGTACGAGGCCCGCGTAGGCGTTGGCCCCGTAGAGCGCGGACCCAGGGCCGCTGATCACCTCAATCCGCTCGACGTCGTTCAGCGTGAAGGCGTAGCCGACGTTCTGGAACCAACCGTTGGACGCGTCGTTGCGGACGATACCGTCCACCATCATGAGGGTCTTGGTCTGTCCAACATCCGTGATGCCACGGAAGATGAAGTGGGTCGGGTACTCGCCGGACGGCTGCGATGTCGTGAAGTCGAAGCCGGGCAGGTCCCTGAGGGCCTCCTCGAGTGTCCTGTAGCCCCGTCGCTCGATCATCTCCCTCGTGATCACCGCGATGTTCGCTGGGGCCTCGGCAACCGTCTGGGGCTTCTTCGAGGCCGTAACGACCTCGAGGTCCATCAGGGCCTCCAACCCCATATCGAGCAGCTGATCGAGGTCCTCTTCCTGGGCGTGGCCCTGGCCGATCGACCCGAACACGACCGACAGGGCCAAGGCGAGTATCCAATCCCTGCGCGAACCCATTCTGCCTCCTCGCTCACGGTTGTGCATCCCTCATTCCCCCGGATGGCTCCGGGGCCCTTCCAGGCTTCTAGAAGGTAATGTGATGCGGCACCAAATGCACGAGAAATCACCTCTCTCGCACCCATGGCACTCCTGATCCGGCCTAGCCCGAGCCCGGAGTCTGCCGCCGAACCGCTTGACTCCCGGTCGCGAAGGGATGCATATTGGCGGATCCCGGCTGCATCGAGTCGCTTCACGTTGCTGGAAAATCGGATAGGGAGGGCTCTGGATGCCCACGATCACGAAGACGAGTGTGGCGCCCGGCATTTTCTGGGTGGAGGTGGCAGAAGCCGGCCTGTCACTGCTCTGCGGCTGCCCCGCGGACACCGTGAAGCACCTGATGAAACGCGGACTGATCCTGCCGACGGAGCGCGATGGCGTGGCCTACGAAACCGGGCCGAACGCGATTCTGCTCTCGGACCTGATGATTCAGAACGGCCATTTCGCCAACCTCGCGGAATTCCCCCGTGCTCCAGATGCTCTACCGCCAGGGCATGATCCTGCCGAACCATCCCGGGAACACCGGGACGAAGCCGATGCTCATCGGCTCGAGGGAGCAGGTGGCTGCGCAGATGCAGTATATCTATCGCGGGAACTACGGACTGATCTCACCCGAGGAGATGATGCAGGCCGGAATCGACGAGGGAGACGCCCGCGATCTGATGCGTCTAAAGCTTAAGTTCGCTTTCGGGAGCATCCGTCCGACGGCCGACCTGCTCGACTCGCGCATCGTCACGGGTGATCCCGTGGAGATACAGAACGGGGTCGTGGTGCGCCGTGTCGAGCTCAACGTGTTCGAGGTCTGCTACCGCGACGAGAAGGTCGCGGTGGATCTGAATCTGGCGTCGGGAGAGTCCTATGGCGTTCCGTATCCCCTGAACTACCATGAGATCGGCCGGGAGTACTTCGCGGTCATCCACTCCGGAGAGGGAGACGGCTGGGACATCAACCGGCCGACGATGTCCAGTATTCTGATGTTCCAGGGCCGTATCTATCTCCTCGACGCGGGCCCAAACCTTCACTACGGTCTGAATGCACTCGGAATCGGGATCAACGAGGTCGAGGGCATCTTCCACACGCACTGTCATGACGACCATTTCTGTGGTCTCACGACGCTGATGCGCGGAGATCGCAAGATAAAATACTACGCGACTCCCCTCGTCCGGGCCTCCGTCGCCCGAAAGCTCGCGGCACTCCTCGCGATCGACGAAGAGGATTTCGCGAGCTACTTCGAGTGCCACGATCTCGAATGTGATGCGTGGAACGCGATCGAGGGGCTGGAGGTCCGACCGATCTTTTCGCCGCATCCCGTGGAGACGAGCATCTTCCTGTTCCGCGCACTCGGAGGGGGCGGCCACCGATCATACGCCCACTTCGCCGACATCGTTTCAAAGGACGTACTCGAAGGCATGATCACGGAGAGCGACTCGGAGCCCGGTGTATCTGCAGCGCTTGCCGAGAGGGTACTGCAGGACTACCTGGAACAGGCGGACCTGAAGAAGATCGACATCGGCGGAGGCATGATCCACGGGAATGCAGAGGATTTCAGACACGATCCCACCTCTCGGATCATCCTGGCTCACACCTCGGCCGAGCTCACGGACCACCAGAAGGAAATCGGTTCGGGGGCACCGTTCGGCACGGTGGACATGCTGATGCCTTCCGAGCACGATCCCCTTGAGCGCGCGGCATCCGTGTTCCTCCAGTCCTATTTCCCCTCGGTCCCTCATCATCAGATCGCCGTCCTTCTGAACAACCCGGTCGCCTCCTTCAACCCGGAGTCGATTCTGCTTGGGAAGGGGGAGGAATCGCCCGACATCCTCCTGATCCTGGCAGGGAGCGTAGAGCAGATCGACGCCGAGATGGGCGTGAGCAACCTGGTGTCGGCCGGCGCCCTTCTGGGGGAGGTGTGCGCGCTGGAAGGCAGGTCTTTGGCCGAGACCTATCGTGCCTCCAGCTTCGTGAAGGCGTTGCGCATCCCGCGGTATCTTTACGGGACTTTCGTGGATTCCAACGGCCTCTATGAGCGGGTCGCGCATCTGGCGAACAACCGGGACCTCCTCCAGAAGACGTGGCTCTTTGGCGAGTCGGTTTCCTATCCCACCCAGAACCGCCTCGCAGAGGCCATGGAGCAGTTCCTCTACGGATCGGGCAGCGACACGGACGCGGACACCCACCCGTCACAGCTCAACCTGGTGTGCAGCGGAAGCGTGGAGCGCTACATCGGCAAGGACAGCCTCGAGGTGATGGGCGTGGGCGATTTCTACGGCGAGGAAACCGCGGTCTTCGGAATCCCTGCTCTTTCCCACTACCGGACTCTCCAAACGACGGAGCTTTGTCGTATACCGGGGGAGGTCATCTCCGAAATCCCGATCGTACGATGGAAGCTGTTCGAGACCTACCACAAGCGCCTCGAATCCGTGCTGGGATCCGGCGAAGGCGAGTCGGCATTCCAGTGGCGCGACGAGTACAGTGTGGGGGTGCAGGGCATGGATCTGCACCACAGGCGACTCCTGTCCATGGCCAGTAGACTCCAACAGCGGCTGTCCGCCGGCGAATCGACGGGGGCGATGGAGGGCGTTCTCGACTTCCTGATCCGGTACTCGGAGTTCCACTTCTCGGCCGAGGAGGACCTGATGGGCCAGTATGGATATCCTGGCCTCGATGGACAACTCGCCAAGCACAGGGACCTCGCCCAATCGGTCCTCGCATTCCGTGAGAAGCTCGACGCCGGCGATG
>JASLMQ010000374.1 GCA_030746455.1 Candidatus Latescibacterota bacterium | reverse complement strand
AGAGCGCAAGGAGCTCCGAGTCGTCCTCGCCAAGCCAGGTGAGACGGTAGTCGACGATGGGCCAGTTGTCGGTGCTCCAGCGTCGGATGCGTATCCGCTCCAGATCGTCGGGCAGGTCGTTCCTGATCTGGTCCAGCCGGTCTCGAACGTGGATGGACATCAGGTCCATGTCGGTGCCAAACCCGAACTCGAGACGCACCCAACACCGGCTGGAATACGAGCGAGAGCTGATCGACTTGACGCGGGACAGGGTGCCCATGACCTCCTCGATGGGACGGGTGATCTCCCTCTCGATCTCTTCGGGCGACGAGGAGGGGTAGTCGGCGCTGATGTAGATGGACGGCCAGGAGAGGTCGGGGGCGTACTCCAGGGGGAGACGGAGCAGGGAGATGGACCCGAGCATGAGGAAGCTCAGGGTGACCATCACGGTGGTCATCGGTCTGCGTATCGCGTACTCGGATAGCTTCAAAGGGGCAATCCTCTATATAGAACGGCCAGAACCCGGGAACTACGAAAAGCGCGAAATGCGCGAAAGAGGAGACTTCTGTCCGAGAGCGCGTCTAGAGCCCGTACCACTCCTTGTAGTCTCTTTCGAGCACCTTTCGGAGTCGGGCCCTTGCGCGGAACAGGCGGGACTTCACCGTTCCGATCGAGCAGTTCGTGGCGTAGGCGATTTCATCGTAATGAAGCCCGTCGATGTCTCTCAAGACCACGGCGACCCGGTGGTCGGGAGGCAGGGTCGCCAGGGCGCGCTCTAGGATCGCCTGGAGCTCCTTGCGCATCACCCGGGAGTCGGAGGACTCCGGTGATGACGACCCCGGATCGGGCGGGGCGGACTCGTGGGATCGATCGCAATCGAGGGTCAGGGTCCTGCGGCGATTTCGCGACCTCACGTGGTCCAGCGCGCAGTTGACGCCGATTCGGTAGAGCCAGGTGTGGAACTTCGAGCGCCCCCGGAATCGGGGAAGCGATCGGTAGGCCTTGACGAAGACCTCCTGCGCCAGATCATCGGCATCGTCGCGATCCCCGACGAGGGCGTATACCATGTTGTGGATCTGGACGTGATGGTTCCAGACGAGTCGACCGAACGCGTCCCGATCTCCTTCTCGGGCGCGTGCTACGAGTTTCGACTCATCGTACTCCGTGCATTCAGCCTGTGATTGGGCTTCCACTGTTCCGTCCTCGGGTTCGTCAGTTGTGATGGTGCTGCACGGTGTGTTCTACACCGCACGCAGCTTTGACATCTCCGTCTGCATTCGGCAGAGCTTTGCGTAGATGCCGTTCTCGGCAATCAGCTCGTCGTGGGTGCCGATCTCGGCGAGCTTGCCGTCTTCGAGAATCAGCAGGCGATGGGCGTTCTTGAGGGTGGACAATCGGTGGGCGATCGCGAACGTCGTCCGCCCCTTGACGAGGCGCTCCAGGGCCTCCTGGATCTGTGCTTCGGTCTGGGTGTCGACGCTCGCGGTAGCCTCGTCGAGTATCAGGATTCTGGGATTTCTGAGGATGGCCCGGGCTATGGAGATTCGCTGGCGCTCTCCACCGGAGACCCGCGCACCCCGCTCGCCGACAATGGTGTCGTAGCCTTCGTCGAATCCCAGGATGAAGTTGTGGGCGTTGGCAGCCTTGGCCGAGGCCACGACTTCGTCCAGGGTGGCGTCGGGCTTTCCGTAGGCGATGTTCTGCGCCACCGTGCCGTTGAACAGGAAGGGATCCTGGAGGACGACGCCGATCTGGTCTCGGAGGGACTTGATGCCCACCTCGCGAACGTCGATCCCGTCGATGGCGATCTCTCCCTGCTCCACGTCGTAGAATCGGGCGATCAGGTTGATCAACGTGCTCTTCCCCGCTCCGCTGTGACCGGCCAGGCCGATCATCTCACCCGGCTCGACGGTGAAGCTCAAGTCCTGGAGGACGGGCTTGCTTTCTTCGTAGCCGAAGGTGACATCGCGGAACTCGACGCGGCCCTCGATTGGCGGCATCTTCATCGCCTTCGGCTTGTCGGGGACGTCGGGTATGTTGTCCAGGACCTCGAACACGCGCTCGGCAGAGGTGACCGCGTGCTGGAAGCGATGATTGAGGCGGCACAGGCTCTGTACAGGACCGTAGAACTGCCACATGTAGCCCGTGAAGGCGACGAAGTCGCCCATGGTGAGGGTTCCACCCAGGACCTTGTTGCCACCCACCCACCAGATCAGGAGGGTGCTAATGGAGGTCAGCAGCATCATGGTGGGGGCGAAGAGGCTGCGCAGCCGAGCGACGCGGAGCTCTCCCCTGAGGACATCTATGCTCTTCCTCTCGAACTTGACGACCTCGCGTCTCTCCTGGGCGAAGGCCTTCACCACGCGGACGCCCGGGATGGTATCGGCAAGCAATGCGCTGATGGCCGCGGTCTGGCGCCAGAGGCGGTGGTAGATGTCGTGCAGCCACTCGCCGAATCTGAGGGTGAAGAGAATGATGAGGGGGACTGGCAGCAAGATGAGGGCGGCGAGGCTGGCATTGAGCGCGAAGAGGATGATGCAGATGATCAGGAGTGTCGCGACGTCGCGGACCGCCTCCTGGAGGCTATCGCTGATGAAGTCCTGCAGTCGGCCCACGTCGTGGGTGACGTGAGCCATGATGCGGCCGGTCTCGCGCTCGTGGTAGAAGTTGAGCGAGAGCAGCTGAAGATGTCGGTAGACCTGGCTTCTGAGGCCGAAGGTGATCCTCTGTCCGAGGAGCGACATGAGGTAGGTGCGGAACGCCCGGATTCCGGTTCGAGAGACGTTGACGACCAGCAGCAGGCCGACCAGGAGGGCAAGCTGGGTCTTGCTCCCCCTGCCGGCGGGTATCACCGGCGCCCCGCGGTCGGTGCCTCCACGGGATCGGACCTCCGTGCGCGGCCTGGGAATCCCGCCCTCGCGGCTTGCCCGGCCCAAGGCGGGGGCAAGCACGTCATCGATGAGCGTACGAAGGATCAGGGGCGGCGTGAGTCCGATGAAGGTGGCCGTCAGGAGAAGGAGCAGACACCCCGTTACCATGCCCCAGTGGGGTACGGCGTAGCTAAGGAGCCGGAAGAGGAGCCGTCGCTTGTCCAGGCAGGCCTGGCAGACCCCCATCCGCCGGTGGACCACCCGGCCGCACTTGCCGCACCTTCGCTTGGTGGACTCACCCTGAGCCGAGGGATTCTTGACGATCTCCTCGTCTTCCCCTACGGGCCGGGCCTGCCTGATCAGGGCCTCGATGCGCTCGGGGACCTTGACAAAGGTCGGCATCAGGGACTTCGAGAACAGGGCGACCGTGGCCCCATCGTCCTTCGTCCGGACCTTCAGGGCCCCGCTCCCGAACTTGTCTCGGATCTCGACCTGGATGAGGTCTGAGAGAGGTATACAGGTCGTCTTCGGGTGGCCGGTGCCATTCGGGCTGTAGGTGAGGAGATGGCGGTCGGTGGCCAGCAGCCACCCATCGCCATAGGTGCCCTCGAACGTGATGTCCGTGGGGACGGAAAGACGGATCTCGTCGTCGGGTGCGAGCTGGTCGACCAGTCCGGCGAGGACCGCTTCAGGAACTTCCTGCTCGAGGTTCGCCTCGAGCCCGTCTACTTCTTCGGTGATCAAGGATCTGGATTCTGCCATCCGATTCCAGCCAGCCCTTCGAATCCGTCAGCCGCGGCACGTTCCGCGGCAATAGATGCGCGCGATCTCATCGGCCATCTGGCAGGTGGTCAGCCTGTCCTGGTTGTGTCGGAGCATTCCCCTCACCATACCGAGTAGGATCTGGGCATCCGTACGGGGGTGCCGTATCTGCAGCTCCCCGGCCTGACAGCCCTTCTCGAGGACCTCGACAACGGCGTCGATCAGCTTGGAGCGTTCCTGTCCCCAGCGCTGCCGGTTGGGACGGCCCTCCCCGCCGACCTTGCTGTCCTCGATGTTCATCAGCCGGAAGAAGAACCGGTTCTGGCTGAAGAAGGAGAGGTAGGCCTCGACGAGGGTGCGGATTCTGGCCTCGATGTCTCCCTCGGCCGTGAGGGAGGAGCGAATCCGCTGCTGGAGGCCCTCTATGCCGCCGAAGATGACGGCGAAATAGAGGCTCTCCTTGTCGGGGAAGTAGCGGTATATGGTGCCCTTGCCGACGCCGGCCTCCCTGGCCACGTCATCCATCAGGACCTCGTGGAAGGAGTTCTCGGCGAAGGCACGGCGCGCCGCGCCGAGGATGCGGTCGGCCCGCTCGGACTGCTTCGGCGTCCTGGGCCTTCTAGTCGATTTCGTTGAAATATCAGCCATTTTCCGCTTGTTGTTCCCTAAAATGGAACTGACCGGTCAGTTCCATTTTTATAAGTTAGCAAACATTCACTTAATTAGCAAGCCATATTTCGCAAAAACTGTGAAAATCCCCAATTAAGGCGTGTCCCCCCTGGCAGAGGATGCCGGATCGCCACTGCAGAGAGGCCCTACGGCGTCCCTTCTGTACACCGCCGCGCCGGACGCCGGGCTCATTGACCTTGACAGGGGTTTGCCGGAGGGTCCATATTGGGTCAGCTTTCCGCAAGATCCACGACCTTGGGAAAGGCGAGACCCAATGAGTCCATCCAAGGAAGCGTTGTACCGGGAACGGTTGACCCGCTACGTGACGGCGCTGCGGAACGAAAGGCCCGACAAGGTCCCCATCCGGCCCTTCGTGGCCGAGTTCACCGCGAAGTATGTGGGATATACGTGCCAGGAGGCGACGCACGACTACCAGAGGGCCTTCGAGGCCGCCCGGAAGTGCGCCGCCGAGTTCGACTGGGATGCCGTTGTGGCGAACATGGTGTATGTCTGGACGGGACTCACCCAGGCCATCGGGCTGACGTACTACGGCGTGCCCGGAATTGACGTCCCCGCGGACACGGGCTTCCAGTACCGGGAGCCGAGCGAGGCGGACGCCTTCATGAAGGCCGACGAGTACGACGCACTAATCGACGAACCCACAGGGTTTCTCTACAACGTGTGGCTCCCGCGGGTGTCGAGCGAGATCAGCGCTGTGGACGCGCCCACGTCCTACCGTAACAACCTGGCCCTGGTGAAGGGCGCGATGGCGATGCTGAGTTACTTCTCGGCGTTCGGGCCCCAGTGCGAGCAGTTGCGGACGGAGTGCGGCACGGTGTCGGCGATCGCGGGGATCTTTAAGGCGCCGTTCGACATCATTGCGGACAAGCTCCGAGGCTACACGGGGCTGACGCTGGATATGGCGAGCCAGCCGGACAAGGTGCTCGCAGCCTGCGAGGCGCTGATGCCGCATCTCGCGCAGGTGGCGCTTTCGACGGCTGACCCGAACCACCAGGTTCCGATCGGGTTCTGGATGCACCGAGGGTGCGTGCCCTTCGTGACGCCGGGGCAGTTCGAATCTCACTACTGGACCACGCTCAAGCCGATCATCGAGGAGCTGTGGCGGAACGGACACCAGACGCTGTTCTACGCGGAGGGCAACTGGGACGCGCACCTCGACCGCTTCGCCGAGCTGCCGGAACGAAGCATTGTGTACCACGTGGACCGGGGCGACATCCTGAAGGCACACCAGAATCTGGGGCGCAAGTTCTGCCTGAGCGGCGGGATCGCGAATTTCCTCCTTTCATTCGGGACACCGGGCCAGGTGAGAGACCGATGCAGGACCGTGATCGACGAGGTGGCACAGGACGGCGGCTACATCATGGACGCGAGCGCCATCATGCAGAACGACACGAGCGTGGAGAACCTGCAGGCGATGACGGACTTCGCGCGCGACTATGGCGTGTACGATTCGGGAGCGGTCCGGGTCGAAGAAGATGACGCCCTGCAGGTGGTGCCGTCCTCAGCCGCCGACTTCGGTCCGGGATACGGGATGGGAAGACAGGCCAAGACCCGAGTGAAGCCGGGGGCGTGCGTGCCGTGGGAAGAGAAGGCAGCCGAACTTCCTGAGATCGATGGAGACGCGGAGCTGGTTCGACGGGTGTGGGAAGAGATCGATGGGATGGGGAACATGTTTATATGGCAATGTCTGCTGTCGTTCTGAAGGCGCGGCCCTCACCCCACCCACCACACCCCCTCGGGTCCCCCTCTCCGGCACGGAGAGGGGGAAGCCGGAAGAGGTGAGTCAATGTGAGAACCAGCGGATTCGCCTGGCGATTGTCACAGCTTGCGACTTCCTCTCTCAAACAGAGAGGAGGGACAAGGGGGGCAAGAGCATGGCGCAGGGAGAAGACACTAGATGGTTGGGCACGATCGAGGAGCCGGCAAAGACAGTGCCCGTGCTGCACGATGTCGACGTCGCGATCGCGGGATCGGGCACGGCAGCGACGATCGCGGCGGTCGCGGCGGGACGCTATGGCGCCAGGACCGTGGTCATCGACCGCTTCGGGCAGGTGGGCGGCAACATCGGGCCCGGCATGTGGTCGGGTGGAAGCCTGCACCTGGCGTTGACGAACGTGGATGAGCCTGACGACGAAGAGCTTCTCAACAGGAAAGGAATGGGCGGGATACCCGAGGAGTTCCACCGACGGGTCATCTTGGGACGACCCAACGCGGATGCCATGCCCGACGAGATCCGGCGTGAACTGGAAGCCAGGCACCTGAACGTTGGCGGATACCGCGCCGGCGCGGGTGGTGGACTGCCGGGCTATTTCGTGGACAGCCATGTGTGCTCGCACGTCGCGCTGGAGATGATGGACGAGGCCGGCGTCGAGCTGGTGCTGTCCGCCTATGCGGGCGACCCGATCATGGACGGCAACCGGGTGGCGGGACTTTTCGTGGAGACCAAGTCGGGACGTGTGGCGGTGAAGGCGAAGGTGGTGATCGACGGGACGGGCCAGGCAGAGGTGGCGATGCGCGCCGGCGCCCCCACACGGAAGGTGATGGCGCCGAACCTGGGTCTGTGGTACGCGATGGGCGGCGTGGACTGGGACCGGTACCAGTGCTTCGCCGTAGAGAACCCGGATGCGAGCGAAGAGGACTTGGCGTGGTCGAAGGCAAACCTCGCTGCAGCGAAGTCAGAGGCGGATCCGTTTCCCGATCTGCACCACATGCTGCCGGCCCTGCGGAAGGCGTGGGAAGGGGGCGAGTTCGAGTTCCGGCGCAAGGTGGGCAAAGGGTCGATCCACATCGGACTCAAGTACATCGGCGACGGGATGGCGGGCGGCCGAACGGGCACTGCAGGGGTATTCGACTTCAGCGAGGCCGAGGTGGTCACCCAGATGGAGAGGGAACACCGTGAACATTGCTACCGGTTCGCGCGCTTCCTGAGGACCTACATCCCCGGGTTCGAAGACGCCTATCTGATGGTCTGCTCCCCGTTCCTCGGTGCACGAGGTGGCCGTACCATCGACGCGGTGTATCCGATCTCCGTGGATGATCTGACTGCCGAACGGCAATTCGACGACGTGATCTATATCTACAACGATCGCCGATCGCAGAAGAACTGCGACGTGCCCTACCGCGCGTTGATCCCGAAGGAGATCGACGCGCTCAGTGCGACTGGCCGCAGCGCTATGCCCTACGGGCCGAACTTCCGGGCGCGATGCAATATGCTCCTGAACGGACAAGCCGCAGGCGTGGCGGCGGCGCTGTGTGTGAGAG
>JASLMQ010000373.1 GCA_030746455.1 Candidatus Latescibacterota bacterium | reverse complement strand
CACAGCACGAAGATCACCAGTGTCAGAACGCCCACGGCCTTCCGTGCCGAGTTGAGTTTCGTATACGGATCACCCGGCGGCGGATGTCTTCGCCCGAATATCACCGCAAGGAGCATCCAGAACAGCCATCCGGGCCAGCGCGACCCGAGCCACGCGGATGCGACACCGGCCTCGTGGATCCAGTCGTACGGCGGTCCCATCGCCCAGATAAGACCCAGGCATAGGATGGTCGCCTTCGAGATCAGCTCGTGGCGTCGGCCGAACAGGGCGTATGCAATATGGCCGCCGTCAGACTGACCCACCGGAAGAAGGTTGAGCACCGTCCACAGGAGGCCCAGCCAGCCGGCGAAAGCGACGGGGTGCAGCATTACCTCCTGGTGCTCGGATAGCTGCCCGATGATGAGTCTACCCATCCACGCCGACAGGATCGAATCCCCGAGCGTAAGCGCACCCTGAGGCACCTCCGACCTGGCCACCACGTCCGACAGGTGCAGACCGACGCCCAGCGCGGCGACTGCCACCACGAAGCCAGCGATCGGGCCGGCCGCACCGATGTCGGTGAGGGCGCGGCGGTTGGGGATCCGTGACCGCATTCTGATCACTGCACCGAGAGTGCCAGGAGACAGGAGATATAAAGGCAAGACAAGCGGAATGAAATACGGGAGCGATGCACGGACTCTCCATCGACGCGACGCTAGGTAATGCCCCATCTCATGGCAGCCGAGGAAGGCCAGTACTGACAGAGAAAAGGGAAGGCCAAGGATCAGTTGGCCAGGATCAACAGGCATCCACCACGGGTCGGACACACTCTCTATGTCCAATGAGCCAGACATAATCACACCCGAGCGTGTGGTGGCGTAGAGTGTCGCTAGGAACAACAGCACGTGCACCCAGAGCCGGTCGCGTTTGGGTTGGGCACGCCAGCTCGGCTCGAAGACCACCCCCTCACGCTCGTAGAGCGTTCGATCCGTCCCACCATCCGCCCCTTGGGCCAAAGCGTACCTCCCCACGGACCCGCCGTTTCCGCCGTCTACAGTGAATCCAGAAAGGCCTCAGGCACGCGCGCGCCGTAGACCTGCGGATGCCCTGCCTGGTTCGAGGTGAAGATCAACCAGCGGCTGTCGACGGTCAGATACGGATGCGTGTGCGACCACTGCTGCCCATCGTGCTTGGTGCGGCTCTTCACAAGCGACAGGCATCTTCCCGTCTCAAACGATCCCAGGTAGATGGGAATCTCGCCCTCACCCGTTGCATCCCCGATCCAGAATCGCCCGCAGCTCGACACGCTCACGTGGCCGAACCGCATCGGCGTGTCGCACACCGATGCGGGATGGGCATCGCCCACCCCGGCCGTCCACACGTTCGACTGGCCTTCGTCGCCTACCCCCGTTGAGAAGAACACCCGGTCGGTGTCCCCCACCCAGGCTTCGTGGCCCGTTGGACGCGGCGTGTGCGGGTGATCCGCGGCCAGCCACTCGAGGCCCTCCGCTTCGGGATGAAGGACGCCCAGACCGACCTGCTTCACATCGGTGCTGTTCGCCTGGATCAGCAGCCGGTTGCTCCCGTCGCTCGAGAACTGCTCGTGCTTGAAGTACCGCTCCGTCGAATCGACCAGGCATCGCGATTCGCCGCTCGCAAGGTCGATCGCCCTCACAAAGGACGAGCCGTCGTCTCGATGCATGCTCACCGCGTAGAACCGGTGGTCCCGCGACACGGTGCCGTAGCTCAGCCTGCCTTCATCCGTGGGCAACTCGAGGACCGTCTCTTTCTCCAGCGTCTGGTAGTCGCAGCGCTTCAGCAGCAGCTTGCCGTCCACCTCTTCCTGGTAGTAGAGGTATTCACTCCAGCCGTGGAAGGCCGGGAACCTCGGGCTCTTGTCCAGCACGGTGTGCAGTGAGGCGTCCTCCAGGTCCAGCAGCGAGAGACCACCGTCCGCCTCCCCCTCCGCGTAGAGCCGGATGGCCACCCGGTTGCCCTGCTCAGAGGAGTATGGCTGCTCCCCGTAGATGTTGTCCGCCGGACGCGGGTCGTCCACGAGCCGATAGACCTTGGCCCCGCTCTTCCCATCGGTCTCGACGAGTTCCATGGTGTCCCCTGACTATCGGATACCCAACCCGATCCGATGCGAGCCTCCGAGTCCAAAATCGCTCGGCACGTAGGCGTAGTCTATGCGCCAGTTGCGCTGCTGCAGACCGATGCCGAACGATAGGTCCCGGATCTCGCTTCCCGTCCGGTAGCCTCCCCGAAGGAACAGCCTGTCCCCAACGCCGTATTCCGCTCCCAGGTTTACACCGCGCTCGCCCTTCTCGGGGACCCGCACGTCCAGTGAGCCCACGAGGGGGCCTCTGGTGAAGGCCGCGCCGGCGCGGAACGTCCGGGGAAGAGGCACCCGCTCCTGGTCGAGCCGACCCATTCGACCCACGTTGCGAAAGGCGGCCCCAAGCATCAGCCCTTCGACCGGGGTGGTGATCAGCAGGCCGATGTCACCGGCCATACCCGACCCGCTCTCCGGACCGATCGACTCGTGAAGCCCGCGCAGGCTGAACCCGACGTGTACCCGGCTCCCGATGCGCTGTGCGTATGAGAGTCCCCCGTTCACCTCGTACACATTGAACGTCCCGAGAGGTTCGGCCGACGGGCCGGTACGTGCCTCCAGCCCACCGGCGGAATGCACGGCCAGACTCAGGGCGACGCCGCGGCTGCCGCTCCCGTAGGCCCATCCCGCGTAGGTCTGCTGGATACCCTCGAAAGACCGATGGTGCGTCAGCAGGAAGTCCCGCCCGCCCAGGGCCGCCACACCCGCGGGATTCCAGTAGGCGGCGGTCTGGTCGCCCACAACAGCCGTGTAGGCCTCTCCCATAGCAGCCGCGCGCGGCCCTATTCCTTCCCGAAGGAGCACGAAGCCCGCCTCACGGCCCGAGGCACCCCCCAGCACCGCCCTGGGCACGAGCATCAGGGCGATGAAAACCGCCAATCGGTGACGTTTCGGCAAGCGGAAGTCTCCATCTCGATAAGTGCAAGATTTTCAACGCAGTTCCAGGCATCAGAGGCTGCCAAACATTAACCAATGCGGCTGTACCTGTCAACACAAAAGCCCGCCTCCGGCGGGACCTTCGCCGGGGTGTCTTGGTGTAAAGCCCTAAGTTGACTGGACACTCACGTAGCTGTATTCAGGCTGCCTTTCGCGCGGCGATTTTCTCGGCTCTGACTTGCTTCGGAGTCTTGTATCCGTGGCGCTGGATGATCCATTCGCGGTTGTATAGGTCTC
>JASLMQ010000372.1 GCA_030746455.1 Candidatus Latescibacterota bacterium | reverse complement strand
CCTCGATGTCGTCAGTGCATAGCCCAACCACACCACCGCCAGCCCCAGCACGACGTGCGTGCCCACGTTGAGTGCCGCCCGGATGTACTCGGTGTCCCGAAGCATCGCGAAGGTCTCGTACCCGAAGGTCGAGTAGGTCGTGAACGCGCCCAGAACGCCGATAAGCGCGAAGGTGCGGAACTCCGGACCGAACAGCTGCCTGGACTCGACGAGTCCCGCGATCACACCGATCGCCAGGCAGCCAAGAAGATTGACGACAAGCGTCCCGTACGGGAAGGTCGAGAGCCACGCCTGCCGCTGCACGAGTCCGCTGAGTCCGTAGCGAGCGAGAGCACCGATGAAGCCTCCCGTACCGATGATGAGCACATTCGTCAGATCCGCCTTCAATCGTCTCTCCGTTTCTGGGGTCTAGCTACAGGCGACATCAAGGGCGCCAAGCTCCTCGTAGAGCCGTCCCATAACGTCGCCGATGTCGCTGCCTAAGAGGATCAGTCCCCTCCGCCTGACAGATTGGCCCGGTGCGATATCGCCGAAACTCGGCCGGCTGTGAAGGCAATGGTGGCCGTCCGCGTTCTGCGAGGCCGAGGGCGCTCCCTGATACCCGATCGCCACCGACCTCGTTCGGTCACGCGACACGGCACCCACAATGGCCGGACAGTCGATCTCCACCGTGCTCCTGCCCCAGAACCATTCGCCTCGGTTCACCCATTCCCTTTCGTAGTCCTGGCGATCGCAGCGATACGTCGTCCGAATCTCGGTCGTCCGATGAAGGTCGGCCATACACTCCGGCCTCCCGCCCACCAGAACGTAGGAACGCCCGACCTCGTCGTGGTCCTGGAAATCGGGCGATCTCGTCTGGAGACAGCCGCCCTCGGACACGACGTCGTAGAAGACCGACGATGAACGGTTGGTCAGTGTCAGACTCAGCTCTACCCGATCCTCGGCCCCCGACAGTTCCGCCTCAAGAGCGAGGCCGATCACGAAGTTGTGGTGGATCGCGTTCCCCGAGCCGTCGGTCTGGCTGTATCCCAGCTGCTCCCTGATATACTCGGGAGTCGTCTCCCACGAATAACCCCAGGCGTTGTCTGCCGTACTTGTCCACTCGGGGCAGATCTTCTGCCACATCATCGTCACGCCGTTCATCGATGTGATCGCTTCCGGAAACTGGATGACCCACTTCAGTCCCCATCCCGTATGGTCGATCTCGACGAAACGCGTGTCCATCGGCTGTAGGCGTATCATGTCGATCCAGCCCTCCTGGTCACCCACTCTCCCACGTGCGGTTGGGCGCGACAGGCGTGGATCTCGCGCGTGGCGGGCGACATGATCACCGTCGCGTTCGTGTTCATGTCTTCGAAGTCGTGTCGGCAGATACAGCGGTCCTCCCCGCCCTCGTGGTCGGACAGGAGACGCTTCAGATCTTCCGGACCGATCGGTCCCTCGTGCGATCCCAGAAGGTGACTGAGTCTCTCCTGTCGATGCAGCGTGGACGCGTTCGGCGCCTCGATCTCCAGAGCGGCGATCTCCTTGGCCAGGGCGTGGTTGCAGTGCACGAACAACCCGCCATTGACCTCGAAGGGCACGGCCTTCGCGGCGCTGCACTCCATGCCCACCGCAGTCCCGTCAGGCCCGGCAGCGTAGTAGTAGTGCGCCCCCGAGCGGGGTGCGCGGCGGATGCTCTCGACCGCCTCGGCAAGCGTCCGGCTGCACAGGGCCCGGTGTAGGACCGTCAGGTATTGCACCCCCACCCGCGCGTCGGTCGTCTGCAGGTTCGTGTTACCGACCGCGACGCCCTCCTCATTGACCCCGAGCAGCGTCAGGCAACCGGTGAGCGTCAGGCTCCACGTCTCCGGCCCATCGTCGGGCTTGCGGTTGACCAGCCGAATGAAGGGCATGTTGCTGGTATCGAGATCCCAGTTCTGCCCCAGGAGCATGTGGCCGGTGGCCGAGCGATCGGCCCCGATGATGTAGCTCGAACACCCCTCGCCCTCCGGTGCGGGCCCGAACGCCAGGATGTCACGCAGATCCGTCAGCCCCTGGAGTACGTAGCACAGCTCGGGCGAGATACCTGCCCCCCGCGCGATACCGGTGAATTCCTCGTACGCCGTTGGGTCGTAGTCCTCGGTGGGTGCTAGGCACTTGCGGGCGATGTCGAGCACCTGCTCCTCGATCCAGGGCCGTCCCATCTCCTCGGCGTATCGGATCGCCGACTCCAGCCGGATGGCATACAGCTCTCGCGCTTTCTCGCGGCAGACCTCGCCGAACGACTCCCCCATTGCCTTGGCCGAGCCGCTCACCTCAATGGTTGGCAGATCCATTACTCAGACTCCCCTCAGCGATTTCCGCGCTATGGCGATTGGCAACGCCGTACGCTTCCGGTCAACCACGGTGTCCACCTGCGTATATCCAGCGGCAACCAGCCTGTCGAGCGCCTCCTCGAACGCCGCGGCCACGTGCTCCGGGACGTGGGCATCGGATCCGAGGACCACCGGAATGTCTCGCCTGCGCATTCCCGCCAGAATCAGCGGGCCCGGATTCATCTCAGACACCCGTTTGTGCATCCCGGACGTGTTCAGCTCCATTGCAGTGTCCGTTGCCGCGATTCGGTCCAGGCATTGGCGGATGACATCCATGATCCGCTCGGGATCCCATTCCGATGGCGCCGAGTTCTTGACGAGATCCGGGTGTGCAACCGTGTCGAACAACCCGGTCTCCGCCGCCATGGCCAGGTGCTCGAAGTAGGTGTGTTGGTAGTTGAGGATGTCCCCGTCGAAGTAGCCTTCCTGGTAGTACAGCAGGTGCGGATGAACGGAGCCCAAAACGTGGTGGAACTCCGCCATACCGTGCAGCCTCTCCAGCCACGGCTCCATGCCCGGAGCGTAGTCGCTCTCGATCCCCAGCCGGACATCGACTTCCCCCTCCCAGGCGCCGCGAGCACGTGCCACCATCTCGACATAGGTGTCGAGCTCCGCCAGATCCATCCGGACCCCGGCCGACAGGCCGTCGTCTATCGGATTGTGGCAGGTGAACACGATCCCCTTCAGCCCCCGCTGCTGTGCGACCCACGCGTACTCCTCCGGCTCTCCTCGAGCGTGCTTGCACAGCGGCGTGTGCATATGCGAGTCGTATAGGACGGGGCCGTCGTCCATCAATGGAGGAGCGCCTTGAGGTCGTGCACGCTCTGCAGGTAGGTGTCCGACGGAATCATCTCGTTCAGTAGCGGGTCCTCGATATCGCTCATCCATCGGACCAGGTGGGTGGCGAGGTCGATCCTGACCT
>JASLMQ010000371.1 GCA_030746455.1 Candidatus Latescibacterota bacterium | reverse complement strand
AACAACTCATCGAGAAGATCGAAACCTTCACCGAGCACTACAACGCGAGCGCCAACCCTTTCCAGTGGACCGCGACACCCGAGTCGATCCTTCAGAAGATCGAACGATTATGTAAATCTATTTCCGGGACGAGACACTAGGGGAAGCAGGATCGGAGGGTGGTTCCGGCGGGGGATGGGGTGCTGGCATGACCCATCTCCCATTTTTGTTTGTTTATTAAGAAGTTAGGTTGATCCTCCGGGGTGCGGCATAGGATTTGCAGAACTCGCCCGTGCAGTTGTGTGTGCCTTTCCGTGGCATGGAAGCCGCTGGTTACGCCACAGCCTGATAGACAAGGTTGACCGCTATGCCCGTATCCCAGAGCGTGACCCTCGCCCGATCCTCCTCAGGATATGCGCCCAACCGTGCCGGAATCTTCGATGCGATCGATGTGAGTGCTACCGGCCTGTCGGCCCAGCGGCGCAAGCTGAATGCGATTTCCAGCAACATCGCGAATGTGGACACCACTCGGACCGAGGAGGGGGGCCCCTACAAGCGCAAGCGCGTGATAATGATCGAGTCCCCCCACAAGGCACGCTTCCACAACATCCTGCAGACGGAGAAGAACAAGCTGTCGGGAACCCACGGCGTCCATATGCCGGGGGGCCCAGGGCCGACGCTGGAGGAGCTCCTTGGCGCCGGCGTGGAAACGGTGGAGATCAGGGAGGAACCTGTCGAGCCGCGGCTGGTCTACGACCCGGCGCACCCCGACGCCCGGGAAGATGGTTACGTGGTCTATCCCGATATCAACGTCGTCACGGAGATGGTAGACATGATCTCGGCCTCCCGGGCCTACGAGGCCAATGTGACGGCAATGAGCGCATCCAAGGATATGATCCAGAGGGCACTGGAGATCTAAACCCCGCTAGAATCACCTACCTGCTGATCCCGATCCATCGGGAGCCCATCTCGAATCCTCCCCCACGAAGCTGGCTCCCCAAAACGAAGGCCCTCCGCGGAAGCAGTCCGCAGGGGGCCTTCGTCTCTTCCGTGGGGGGCACGAAGCCCCGCCCGGGTTGACGCTGGCTACCGGGCCGCGATGTAGCCCTGGGTCTTCAGCAGCTCTGCCATCAGGATCGCCCCGCCCGCGGCCCCACGCACGGTGTTGTGGCTCAGGGCCACGAACTTGTAGTCGAACAGGTTGTCCTCTCTCAATCGCCCGATGGTGATCCCCATTCCGTTCCCCACATCCCGGTCAAGCTTCGTCTGTGGCCGGTCCTCCTCCCCATAGCAGGTGATAAGGGGCGTGGGAGAGGATGGGAGCCCCATCGCCCGGGGATCTCCCTGGAAGGCCTGCCAGCGTTCCTGGATCTCTTCCCGGGAGGGCCTCCTGTCGAACGATACGGACACGGCCGCCATATGACCGTCCGACACGGGTACGCGAATGCACTGGGCGGAGATCACGGGCCGGCCGGCCGGCACGATCTGGCCGTCTGACACGGTTCCCCAGATCTTGAGGGGCTCGCGGATGCTCTTGTCCTCCTCGCCGCCGATGAAGGGAATCACGTTGTCCACCATTTCGGGCCAGGTCTCGAACGTCTTCGAGGCCCCCGATATCGCCTGGTAGGTGCAGACGGACGCCCGGGTGGGGCCGTACTCGGCAAGCGCATGGAAGGCGGGGACGTAGGGCTGTATCGAGCAGTTCGGTTTGACAGCGACGAACCCTCGCTCCGTACCGAGACGATTGCGCTGAGCCGGGATGACATCGATATGATCCGCGTTGACTTCCGGTATGAGCATCGGGACGTCGGGCGTCCACCGGTGAGCCGAGTTGTTGGAGGCCACCGGGACCTCCTGCTTCGCGTAGGCTTCCTCGAGCGTTTGGATCTCTTCCTTGTCCATATCCAGCGCGGAGAAGACGAAGTCCACCTCACCCGCGATGGCGTCTATCTCACCGACGTGCCTGACCACGAGGTCGGCGACCGGGGGAGGAATCTGGCCCGTCTGCGTCCATCGGGCCGAAACGGCCTCGGTGTAGGTCTTGCCTGCCGAGCGCGGGCTGGCTGCCACCGACACGACCTCGAACCAAGGGTGGCCTGCGAGAAGCAATATGAAACGCTGGCCAACCATGCCAGTTGCGCCAAGGACACCTACCTTCAGCTCTGCCATCTCCCGAACTCCTTTCAGTAACAAAAAAAACGCAGCCGGATCGCCAGTGCAGAGGCATCGCCGGCTGCGGCCTATCCGCAGCATACACGACTCTACAAGAGAGCGCTCCACGGATCCCGTGACCCGTGACAGTCCAGCGGATCTTATCCACTGACCCAGTCCGGTCGCACCGACGGAGGATGCGGCGGACTTCGGCGGGTTCTCCCTTTCGGCCGGCCGTTTCGGCTCCGTCATCCAGGTCCGGCCTACTGATAAGAACCCGCGCCTCTGCCCTTGCGGATGCACAAAGATAGGCAAACGTCTGCGCTTGTCAAGGGATATGCCGCAAGAGAGAGCAACGTTGCCCTGCCCAGTGTCCGGTTCATGGAAACTCTTTGACAGGGCTGCGACCGCCTGTTACCTTGGGATGGATTCCTATCGTGCGACATAAGAGGGAGGGCACATGAGAGCTGAGCTCTGGGCGGTCTTGACGGCGGTATGTTGGGCGGGAGGTGCATTCTTCGAGAAGAAGGGGGTGCGGCTGGCCGGGTTCGCGCCCGTGATGGGCACGACCCTGCGGACGGTAACCAGCGTCGTGCTTCTCCTGGTTCTGAGCCAGCCCTATTGGGGGCAGCTCCGGGGGGCAGGCACCGGCCCGATCCTGATGATTGTCCTTGGTGGGGGCGTTGTGGCCGGGGCGATGGGCATCCTGTTCTTCTACAAAGCCCTCGCCGGCGGAAACCTGTCGATCGTGCTCCCGATCGCCTTCTGCCTCACCCCGGTCCTGGGTGTGGTCATCGGGGTGGTGGTGAGCAGGGAGCAGGTTTCGTTCCTACAGTGCGTCGGCGTGCTGCTCGCCGTCGCCGGGGCCACGCTGACCGTCTGGTACAAACCGTAATCCCCCCTCGGGCAGCACAGAGGGCTTACCCTAACAGAGGAGGGCCGTATGGTTCGGAACGTGGGTTCGGCAGACCGCGTGGCACGAATCGTTGTCGGACTCGGCATCATCGCGGCAGGGCTCTATCTAGGGAGCTGGTGGGGGGCTGTGGGCCTCATCCCACTGATCACGGCGGCCGTGGGCTGGTGTCCCGCGTACTGTCCGTTCGGGATCTCGACCCGGAAAGCGGAGTCAGGTGAGACTCCCGGCCAGGACTGAGCAGAGGCCTGGGCGCAGTCAAGCCCTTCGCGAGTGGGTGAAGGCATGCGAGGCGGCGAGGGATACGACCCTCACACCTGGGACATGAGGCGACCCCCGATGGCCCGGATCAAGCAATCTTTCTGCTACAATTGTTATCTGAGGGGCGGAGTCACCCTCGAGACGCTCGCCCATGAGGCCGCATCCGCCGGATTCGCTGCAATCGAGCTCTGGAATCGGGAGAACTCGCCCTTCCAGGAGATCCTGGACCTGGCGAACCGACACGGCCTGCGCGTGGCAAGTATGAGCGGTCACCAGTCCCTGACCATGGGATGAACCGGCGGGAGAGCCACGCGCGGATCGAGGACGAGCTTCTGGAGAGCATCGATGTGGCAGCCGCCAACAGCATACCGGGCCTGATCTGTTTCAGCGGGAACCGCCTGGGGCTGGGTGACGACGAGGGTGCCGAGATCGTGGCGGAAGGGTTCGACCGGGTGAAGCGTGCGGCGGAGGAGAAGGGCGTCAACCTGAATCTGGAACTGATCAACAGCAAGGTGGACCACCCCGACTACCAGTGTGACCACGCCGAGTGGGGGCTCAAGGTCTGCGGGATGGTCGACTCGCCTCGCGTGAAGCTGCTATACGACTTCTACCACATGCAGATCATGGACGGGGATCTGGTTCGAACCATCCGGGACCACATTGCGTACATCGGTCACTTCCACACCGCGGGGAATCCGGACCGGAGGGACCTGGACGAGGACCAGGAGATCAACTACCCGGCGGTGATGCGGGCCATCGCCGGATCGGGATACGACCTGTATGTCGGGCACGAGTTCAAGCCGAAGGGAGATCCCGTCGATGCACTGAAGGCCGCGTTCCGGACATGTGACGTGGGGTGACGGCGCGCTCAGGCGGGGTCGTTCGTGCCGAATCGCGACAGGAGGACGGCCCCGAAACCGAGTAGGGCAGCGGCGGTCGAGACGATCCATCCGACCGCGGGCATCGCGCTGGCAACCGCGACGAGGGTCACGCCAGCGGCCAGGGCCAGGTAGGGAGAGTCCTGCACGGGGCCATAGGGGATCAGCCGGCCCACGAGAAGCCCTACGGCGGCGTAACCCGTGAGCAGGCCTGCGGCTGCCGCCACGACGAACAGGGGAATCAGAGGGATGGCCCAGACGCTGATCCCGGACAACGATGATCGGGACCAGGCAGGCTAATCCCGCCGCGCCTGTGCCGGCCGACTTCCCGTAGCTGGATTGCATCGTGGCGAAGACGGTCTCGACCTGCTCGTGGATGAAGTAGAGTGTCAGCAGGCAGAGCGCCAGCAGGGTCAGGATGGTGTTGACCCAGTAGATGTCCCGGAGGAAGAGCAGCACCGAGGTGAGCGTGTTCTGGATCTCCGGGATTCTGAGCGTCATGGTACCAAGCTTCCCGAGCACGCTGAGACCGGGCACATTCTGGATCTCGACGCGTTGTCCCCCGATGGAGGAGCCCGGTTCGGTGATGATTTGACCGCCGATGGCCACCGCGTTACGACCGATTCGACCGGTAGACAGCACCCGCACGTCGCCGCCCACCGCGACGGCATCCCGTTTGACCTCGCCGGAGACGCTCACCCTGCCGCCGATCGAGATTGCGTTGTCGACGGCCTTTCCCTCCGGCACGATCACATTGGCGCCGATGCGGCTTTCATCACCGGCGTGCGTGAGGCCGGCCGACACCGCCAGGAGCGTCAGGGCGGCGGCAAGAACAGCGATACGCTTCATACCGCGTAGCCTCCAGTGTCTCAGTTGCTCAGTTGTGATTCCTCTCAGAGTACTCAGGAAATGAGCCCTCGTCAACCGATTTCCTGCAATGACTGGCGCGTGTTTCGGCCGGCACATGAGGTGACCCGATGAAGCGGAATGGGCTCCGGGCAGTCCACGCTGCGCTCGGCGTGGTGGCGCTCTGGCTGCTCCTGGATTGCTTCCAAGTGGCCGTCGGGTTGGGCAGAGAAGGTCTAAGGACCTCGGTAGGCCGGTTGAGCTGGGATCCCGATCCATCTCTCCTGACCTGGCTGCTCGTGGTCTCCGGACCTGCCCTCGCCTGGCTATGGTTCCGCTTCAGACCCGAGGGGCCCGATGGTTTGTCGCTGCTCCTCCAGCGGCTATCCACGTTCACACGCCTGATGGCAGCGCTCGTCTTCCTGAAGCTGCTATCGCTGTGGGGCCCGGTCGGGTTCTGGCTGCCCTATCTGAGTCTGCTCTGGTATCCGTGGTTCGGGTGGTCCGTCGGTGCGTTCTCCATCGTCTTTCTGAATGCCCCCAAGCTGATGGAGGGCTCGGTCGTTGTGGGAGACCGCCGGGATCGCGCGATCTGCGTGATCCTCTTCACGCTGGCCATTCTGGTCTACGGGCTCTACACGCTTTATTTCTGCCAGGTGGGCATGCTACACGGAGACGAGGGCCAGTACCTCCACATCACACAGAGCCTGCTGCACGATGGGGACCTGGACCTGGCCAACAACCTGCGACCCGAGGATGTGAGGGAGTTCCACGGCGTCTCCACGGCCAGGATCCAGGAATCGCCGGTATCGCCCCCGGGCAAGGTGTACTCGCTTCGCCCCATCGGCCTGGCCGTGATGCTGCTGCCCAGCTACTGGGCCGGTCTGGCCTGGTGGGCGAATCCGCGCCTGGGCTGCGCGTTGCTCATGGCGCTCACCGCGTCGGCGTGCGTGCCCCTCGCCTTCCTCTGGCTGGTTCGGGTGGAGATTCCCCGGTTCGCCTCTCTGGCTGCGACCGTCGTGATGGCCGCCACGGCGCCCTTTTTCCTGTATCACAACCAGCTCTTCCCCGGGGTCCCGGCCTTGCTGGTCTCTCTCGTCGTGCTGGTAGCCCTGTCTCACTGGCAGGTGCGCGGGGGGAGCTACCGATCGCTTGGGCGATGGGAGCCCGTCATACTCGGCGCTCTTATGTTGATCCTGGGCGCCACGTTGTTCCTCCACCCCAGATACCTCCCTCTGGCGCTTCTGGGGGGCGGTCTGGTTCTGCTCCAGGCCTGGCACAGCAAGAGGCGCGCGATCTCTCTCGCGGCGGTGGGCATCGGCGTAGCCGTGTGCGCTTACGCGTTGGCCTCCCTCAACTTCGCCTACAGCGGCGACTGGATGGGGCATTTCCGGCCGGGCAACGCGTGGGGGGAAGATGCACTCGGGATCGGTACCTGGCTTGTCTCTCTGCCGGGGCAATGGTTTCAGAAGGATTTCGGGATCATCAACAGTTCGCCCGTCTTTCTCCTTGCCCCTGTGGGCTGGGCGCTTCTGGCGTTCCGTCGGGACCGATTGCTTCTGGTCGCTCTGGCCGTCTATGCCACGACGGCCGCCATCAACGGGCTGCATCCAGTATGGACGTTCGGCTTCTGCTTCCCTGCCCGGTTTCTGCTCGGCGCTATGCCGGCACTCCTGCTGGGCCTGGCCGAGGCGTCGCGGTTCGCGATAGGCAGGCCGTTGCTCCTTCTTCTGGGAATGGGGGCCCTCGGCATCAGCCTGGAGACCTCGTCAGCCTACCTTGCCGTGCCCGAGCACGCGTATGAAGGAGGGAACCTGCTCGCGCGAGAGTTGAATCAGTTCTACCCGTGGCAGGCCCATTTCCTGCCGACCGACCAGACCCGCATTCCGCTGTCTGACCTCTTCTTCTGGCTTCTGCTCGTCGCCGCACCGGTGGTGCTCGCCCGTGTGACGAACCGGCGGCTGAGATACTGCGGTGTCGCGGCAGTTGCGCTGATGCCAGTGGCGTGGGGACACACCGACGGATTGTCGGGCCGGATCCTGAAATCGATCGCGCCCTACTCCCTTGGAATCGATGCCAGGGGCGCGCCTGCGAGCCGCCAGATGGTGCAGTACACGGTCCCCTACAAGCGACTCCGGAACCAGACTCCCGACGGTAAGGCCTGGGCGGAGGAGAAGGAACACGAGGCCGGGTACATCGGCTGGGGGGCGCTGCCCTACATAATGCCCGGGATCTACGTGGTGGACCTTCCCGGCCTGGTGGCCACCCAACCCGAGGATGTGGTACCCGGGCATGCCATCGCATCGGTAAAGCGTGGCCTCGCGATTGTGACGGACTTCGAGGTACGCTTCAGCCGGCCTCTGGTCGCGAGGGGGAAGCATGGTGCCAAGTTGGGCTTCCTGGTCGATCAGCAGCTTCTTGGGCGTCTTCACATCGAGTTTAGCGGCGTGGGCAGGTTCGAGGTGGAGACACCGAAACTCTCCGTCTACCCCTTCGTAGAGGTGAAAGAGGCCGGCCGGCCCGCTTCCTTGGAGGGATTGGTCGACCCCTTGCCCGACGATGGGATCGTGGCGGCCGTCGGCAGACTGC
>JASLMQ010000370.1 GCA_030746455.1 Candidatus Latescibacterota bacterium | reverse complement strand
TCCCGAACCAGAGCGTGCCGTCGGCCGTTTGCCCGATTGCGTACGTGGCAAATGGCGCCTCTGGCGGCGTGTAGTGCGTCCACGCCTCCGCGGAGGCTGCGGAGGGATCGAATCGAAGCACACCTCCGAGATGGCCCCGTTCGGGGTTCGGCCACATACTCCCGACCCAGACCGAACCGTCCGAGGACTCGAACACGGCACGCGGGCTGATCCCATGGGTAAACCGTGGGTGCAGGTCCATGGTCCACCGGCTGCCTTCCAGGCGTGCTGTGGCGGCCTGGCCCCGGTGGGTTCCCAGGGCCCAAAGTGCTCCTGTCCGAGTGATCGCTAAGGCCGATGGGGTATCCATGAGTCCATCCTCGGTTCCGTAGCGCGTCCAGGTTCCCGCCGAATCGCCACCGTGACCACCATGCATCTTGTGGCGCACGACGCCATCGTCTTCCGAGATGAACCACCGGGAGCCATCCATGGTATCGCAGAAGTAGAGCAGGTTTTCGTATGTCGTCCACCGGCCCGAAAGGTAGTCGAAGGCGGCCGCTTCCTGGTTCCGTCCAATGGTCCACAACGCACCGTCGGAGGATTCCAGCAGCCCGAGGATCCGACCGGTTGGAAGAGGCGCATCCGGCCTCGTGTAACTGGTCCAGACGTCCTGGCGAAACGCCGCGAGGGCGCCATGCTGGCCAATCCAGACGGTACCGTCGCGCGCTTCCAGGAGGCTGCGATTGGTATCGGATCCCCCCACGAGCTCACTCAGTCGTGAGCTTTTCCACGACGTCCCGTCGAACCGGTTCACCCCCCTGTATCCATGCTCCGAGACCGCCCATACCGCCCCATCCCGCGTCTGGTGGATGCGGGGCATAGTGCCCGGAGAAAGCCCGTCTTCCTCCGCGTAGAGGCGCCAGGTCTCGGCATCCGGACGTCCGGAGTCCGCCAGACTGCAGCGCAGGATTTCGCCGCCCTCAGGGTACCCGAGGATGCCGAGCCACACGTCGCCCTGGCGATCCCCGTAGACGTCGTATATGTGAAAGTCCAGGAAGGTCGACTCGAGCTCCTGGTGGATTACCGCTACGTCGAATGGTTCGGCGACCCCTTCGCGTGTCACGCTCAGGTCCACAGAGGTCCCTTCGCGGCTGGCAATCCCAAAAAGGTAAAGCTGTGTTTGTGCGTCGAGACCCGTGATTCGGTCTCCCACCCTCAGGCCAGCAGAATCCGCCGGCCCGCCCGGCGCCACTTTGACGATCACGGCTCCGGGATTGCGAGGCCCTGCCATCTTCACCACCGACATGCCCAACCCGTCCGGCCACTCTCTGGTCGGGGCGATCCCATCGGGCACCGTAACCACTGTCACGTAGGGCGCCAGTGACTTCAGGGACTCCGCAACGTCAGCAGTGGAATAGAGTGTACGTGTCTTGCCCTGGAGGCGCAGCGCACCCCAAGGCGTCGCGGCCCACAAGCTGCCATCGGACAACTGCTCCAGGTCCCAGATCATCCAGGGCGCATTTCCCTGAGGCGGGAAGACGCGCGTCCACTGCTCCTCGCGGAACCGATAGATCCCATCGGTTCCGCCTGTGTACACGCTTCCGTCGCCTGCGACACACAGAGCACGCACCTCACGCCCCGAAGCCCCGTCGGCCTCGGTGTAAGGCGTCCAGGACAGGCCGTCGTACACGCGTACGCCATCCGCTACGCCGAACCACATGCGTCCCTGCTTGTCCTCGGCCATGCACTTCAAGCCCAGACCCTTGAGCTCGGGGAACGAAGTCCAGCGCCAGGACTCGAGGACAGGGTCGGGATGGGAAGGGGTGTATGGGCGAGCGGCGGAGAGCGGGGAAATGCAAAATGCAAAATAGAAAATGCAAAATGCAAAATGGGTCAGGAGCTTGCGCAAGTGGTGCCTAGGCATTTTCATTGCCTATCTCCAGATCAGACGAGACAAACTGGACGGGGTTGGGCAAGCTTGGGGCGCGTTCACCTGGAAGCGGCACAGAGACGCCCCATTCCAGCGCGGGGATGAATCCCCGCGCTGTGGAGGCGAGAAGCCCTCCTGCGTCGGGCTGGCTTCGCAATCCTACAGGATCTCAAGCCGTCTATCTGGTATTTCACAACGAGTTCCACTCCGAAACAAGGCGGATGAACTACCCGTGCGGATCCAGCCACACCAGTCTGGCTCCGCCGGACTTCCCGTCTCTCCAGCGAGGAGATTCATCTCCTCGCGTCACGGCGGGCTGTCATTCCGCCTGTGCTGAGTAGCACCGGCCGTAGGCCGGTGCGTACCGAAGCACGTAGCTGATCGGCGACAGGCCAACGGTACACCGAGCGCTCCGTGTGATCGGTTCGGCCACCGCCCATTCATTACCGCCCACACAGGGATCCCTCGATTCGCCCCCGTCTCCTTCTCGCCTACAGAGGCCCCAACAACCCAGGACAAAGGCTCCTTCCGCCTCCGCACCTATCGGTGCTGCGGCGGACAGGCCGGGATGACAGTGTCGTCGAGTGAATGAGGCGGAGGAATCGCCAAATCTAGGCCCCAATTCCCCAATTTTCAATGCTTCTCTGCCCGTTTCTTGCTCCCTATCTCGTACCTCTCAATCTTCTTTAGAAGTCCATATCTACTCAGCCCCAGCTCCTTCGCTGCATGTGTTCGGTTGCCTTTGCATCGACCCAGCGCCGCGGCGATCATCTCCTTCTCCAGCTCTTCGACGGCGCGTTTGACCGTGCCGGGCGGCGGGTCAGCACCGGCTGACGCGCCGCGGATGTCTTCTGAAAGCGAGTCCTGTCCGATCCGGTTCGAGCCTTCAGCGAGAAGAAGCGCACGCTGGACTTCATTCTGCAGCTCGCGCACGTTGCCAGGCCAATCGTAGCGACACAGCAGATCCATCGCCTCGGGCGCCATCCGAACCTGTCGGTCGGGCGCGTAGTCGTTCAGGAACCGATCCACGAGCGACGGGATGTCCTCGCGCCGTCGCCTCAGCGGCGGTATGTCGATGGGGAAGACATTGAGGCGGAAGAAGAGATCCTCGCGAAATCGCCCAACTTCGACGTCGGCCTTCAGGTCGCGATTGGTCGCGGCCAGGATCCGGACGTCCACCTTGCGCACCGCGTTCTCTCCCACCCTTCTGATCTCTCCGTCCTGCAGGACCCGCAGCAGTCGTACCTGCATCGCGGGAGACATCTCACCGATCTCATCCAGAAACACGGTGCCGCCGTCCGCGGTTTCGAACAGGCCGGGCCGATCCTCGACCGCTCCGGTGAAAGCGCCCTTCCGGTGTCCGTAGAGCTCGCTCTCCAGCAGATCGGACGGCAGAGCGGCACAGTTCTGCGCCACGAAGGGGCCATCCCTGCGAAGCCCGTTGAAGTGGATGCAACGCGCCAGCAGCTCCTTCCCCGTGCCCGTCTCTCCTGAGAGCAGCACCGACGCATCAGAGTCCAGGACCTTCTCGATGAGGTCGTAGACCCGTTCCATCGACGGGCTCTGGCCGATCACGCCCTCGAATCGGTACCGCTCCTGTGCGGCCTGCCTCAGCTGTACGTTCTCCTGCTCAAGCTTCTGCCGCGCCTCTTCCAGCTCGCTGTTCAGCCGCAGGATTTCCTCGTAGCGCCGGTCCAGCTCCTCGGTCATCTCGTAGCGCTCGACGGCGCGCAACACGTCCATCTTAAGCGCGTCAGGCGACCAGGGCTTGGCGATGTAGCGATAGATGTGGCCCGTGTTGACCGCCTCGATCAGCGCCTCCATGTCCGAGTAGCCCGTGAGCATGATCCGGATGGCGCGGGGCGCCAGCTCCACGGCCTGCTCGAGGAAGGCCGTGCCGACCATCTCGGGCATCCGCTGGTCCACGATGATCACGGCCACCTGCTCGCGGCGAAGCAGATCGAGCCCTTCCTTCCCGCTGGCCGCCGTGAGGACGTCGTAGTCCTCCTCGAAGGTCAGGCGCAGAGACTCGAGGATGTCGGGCTCGTCATCCACGAGGAGGATTGTCTTCTTCTCGCTACTCACCGGTCGCCCCGATAACTACGAGCGTCAGATCATCATCCATCGCTTCGCCATCCACAAACGCATCGACCGCCTCACAGATCGCGCCCTGCACCGCCCCGGCGCCTCCCGGCCGGTGCTCTGCCATCACACCGGAGAGCCGCTCCTCTCCGAACATGTCCTCGCCGCCAACGCCAGCCTCGGTCACCCCGTCGCTGTAGATCGCCCGGACGTCCCCCGGGGCGAACTCGGCGCACTTCTCCTCGTAGACCAGACCCGGCATCAGGCTCGGATCCATCCCCACGGGAAGGCTCGCGCCTTCGATCTCCGTCACGCTACCGTCGGCACCCGCCAGCATGGGAAACGGATGACCGGCGTTCACGAAGGTGAAGGTCTGTGCCTCGGGATCGACAATGCCGAAGCAGAAGGTGGCGAACACCTCCGGGGCGGTGCTGCGCCAGAGACCCTCGCCGATCCGCCGCATCGCCTCCCCCAGCGTTTGATCGCGCTCGATCTCCGAGCGGAAAAGCGTCCGCAGGGGTCGCCATCGTCAGACCGGCCTGGATGCCCTTGCCGCACACATCGCCCAGGGCGACCCAGAGCCTGCCGTCGCCCACCTCGATCACGTCGAAGTAGTCGCCGCTCACGCCGCGGCTGGGCCGGCTCGTCCCCGCCACCTCGAACCCCTCGGCCTGCGGGATCCTGCTGGGCAGGAGGTGCTGCTGGATCCGCGCGGCCACCGCCACCTCCTCCTCGAGCTTCTGCTTCTCCAGCGCCTCCCCGTAGAGCCTGGCGTTCTCCAGCGCGATCGCTGCCTGATCGCCGAAGCCCATCAGCAGGCGCTGGTCGAACTTGGTCACCCGCTCCCCCGCTCCGCTTCGATCCGCGACGAGCACGCCGATCCGGTGGCCGCCCGCACGGAGCGGCGTCGTCACAAAGGACCGGATGCCGATGCGACGAATCGCCTCAGGATCGAGGCTCACGGGCGGGTCGTCCACGTCCTCCACCAGTATGGGCTGGTTCTCCTTTACGGTGAGCACCACGGCCACGTCGTCTCGACTGAGCTCATACTCCATCTGCGAAAAGTAGGTCAACGCCTCGCCGGTGAGACCCGCACTGGCCCTGCTCCTCAGCAGGCCGGCCTCCTCGTCGACCATCAGCAGCATGGCGCGGTCGAAACCCAGCGTTTCGATGACTCCATCCAGTATCTTCTGTATGACCTCCTCCCTGTCCAGCACCGACGTAATGCTCGCACCGATCTCGCACAGGGTGCCCAGCTCTCGCATTCGCCTGGCCAGCGACCGCTGGAGCGCGTAGGTTTCCGTTGCCCTCCTAACGTCCAT
>JASLMQ010000369.1 GCA_030746455.1 Candidatus Latescibacterota bacterium | reverse complement strand
TCTGGATAATCTGCGCGTAGCCGAGCACACCCACCAGAATGTTGTTGAAGTTGTGGGCCACCCCCTGCGCCATCTCACCCAGGGCACGCAGCCGCTCCAGCCGGATCATGTTCTGTTCGGTGCGCATGCGGTCGGTGATGTCCAGGTCGATCCCCACCATCCCCCAGGGCTCTCCGGCATCGTCGCGAACAAGAGACATCACCGTCTCCGCCCAGAACTCCCTGCCGTCCTTGTGCTTGTAGAGGGATTGGCCACGCCGTGATCCGGTCTCACGCACACATCGTATCCGCTCTTGCGTCTCGTCGGCCGACGCCGGCCCCAGCACCGAGGACAGGGACTTCCCGACGGTCTCATCCGACGTGTAGCCGTAGAGGGCCTCGGCCCCCTGGCCCCAGTACACCACCCGACCCTCCAGGTCCGTGGCCACCACCGACTCACGAACGTTCTCGAGAAGCTGTCCCTGCAGGCGCAGTCTTTCCTCCTCTTCCCGGCTGAGCGAGGCGGACGCCTCCAGCTGCGACACCCTTGCGCGCAGGGCCTTCAGCTCCTCGATGAGCGCCTCTCGCGTCTTGGACTCATCGCCCATCCCTCGATGTACGCTTCTGCGTCTGACGTTTCACTTCTGACCTCTCACTGCCTTGCGCTCACCCCTCGCGCTACCCGAGCGAGGGCATGTCCACGGCATCGTCCCGCCGCTCGTGTATGTTCTTCTCCATCGCCTCTGGGTACCGGTCGGCCAGGTGGGAGACCCCGCTCAGCCGCTCCATCGCCTCCTCCGGGAGCCGCCACTCGGCCGCGCCCAGGTTGGAGCGGAGCTGCTCCGCGTTCCGGGCTCCAACGATGGCCGAGGTCACCCCCGGTTGTTCCACCACCCACCGTACCGCAACCTGGGACGGCTCCTTGCCCAGGTCTTTGCAGACCGCCAGGAGGGTCTCCAGGGTCTCGTCGGCGTTCTGCGCGAAGTACCGCTGAGGGTAGGCCCAGGACTCCTCCGACCGGGTCCCCGCAAGCGAGCGTTCCCCGGGTTTGTACTTCCCTGTGAGGAATCCGCCTCCCATCGGGCTCCACACCACCACGCCCAGTCCCTTCTCACGACACAGCGGCACCAGCTCCTGCTCGATGTCTCGAACCACCAGGCTGTACTGGGGCTGGAAGCACTCGAACCTCGCGAGGCCATTCGACTCGCTGATCCAGAGCGCGTCGCACAGGCGCCAAGCCTGGTAGTTGCTGCAGCCGATGTAGCGCACCTTGCCCTGGTGGACCAGGTCGTCCATCGCCCGCAGCATCTCCTCGACCGGCGTTTGCGTGTCCACGTGATGGATGTAGTACAGGTCCACATAGTCCATCTGCAGCCGTTGGAGGCTGTCCTCGATCGCCTCCATAATGTGGACCCGTGACATTCCGGAATCGTTCGGCCCGGGCCCCATCGGGTTGAAGAACTTCGTGGCCACCACGGCCCCACGGCGACGCCCCTTCAACGCCTTCCCCAGAAGCCGTTCCGACTCGCCTTCCCCGTAGGAGTCCGCGGAATCGAAGAAGTTGATGCCCGCGTCCAGGGCGAGATCCACCATCCGGCCGGCCTCGGTTTCGTCAGCGCCGTGGCCGAACGTCATTGTCCCGAGACAGAGCTCCGAAACCTTGAGTCCACTGCGCCCCATTCTCCGGTATTCCATCGCCTGGCTCCTCGTATTTCGTTGGCGTTCCTTCCGGTAGACCCCGTCCGAGAGCCTCTAACCTAAGGGACTCCCCCCACCGGGTCAACCTCTATCCTGCTTCCCGGACCGGGCCCCCTCATATCCGGCACTTGGATCCAGCGCCCCAGGCATGCCCCGGAGTCAGCCTGGGTGCCCCGTGCTCTCTCTATCCCCACCCTCAACTCTCTGTGTCCTCGGTGTCCTCTGTGGCACAAAGGGTTACACGATATCCAGTAGCTCCCCCAGTCCGTGGATCTCGTAGTCACGCTGCGGCACGCCCGGTTTCAGCGTCTGTCCCGTCCGGTTGATCCACGCGACCTGCATCCCGGCCCGCTTGGCCCCCACGATGTCATCATCCTGCGAGTCGCCCACGTAAAGCGCTTCCTCGGGGGCAACGCCCAGCTCCGACAGCGCCTCGTGAAAGATACGGGGATCGGGCTTGTAGCAGCGGGCCGACTCAGATGACACAACAAGAGGAAACTCCAGTCGGTTCAGCTCGATCGCCCGTTCCAGGTGGTCCGCGTCGGCGTTGGACACGATAGCGGTGAGGTGGCCGTCCAGGGCCGCCAGGGTCGGTCTGACATCGTCGTAGATACGGCTTGCGCCGAACCGCTCGAAGATCAGGTTCACATAGGACTCGACCCTGGTATCCGTCCCGACCTCCTTGAACGCCGACCCCAGGCTGACCAGGTGAAGGTCTCGGAGGGTGCGGAAGCCGTCCTCGCCCATCAGCGGAAAGAAATGTCGATCCCACAGATCGAGGAACGCCTTCGGGCCCATATCCAGAGACTCCGCGGCCACGATCTCGCCGCAGATATCGGTCAGCGTCTCGAAGGCATCCTCGAACAGGGTGCCGTATCCGTCGAAAAGTATCGCCCTGATGCCCATCGTCACCCTCTTGCCTGCATCTTCTTCCTCATTCGCCCCGGGCTCACCCCGAACTCAGCATCGAAATCTCGCCACACATCGTCCGCAACCTCGACCGTGGCGGCTTCGTAGGCCTCCTCCACCTGCTGCCGGTTCGCAGGCCCGGCCATCACGATCCCGTCGATGGGAGCGGCCAGGCAGAACTGCATCGCCAGATGCCGGATGTTCACCCCGCGCTCCCGACACCACGTCCAAATCCGGTGGGCCCTGGGCTCGCACCCCGGGTATCTTCCCCTTTCGACCTCCGGATCGGGCTCGGGTCCCGCCAGCATACCCATGCCCAGCGCGCTGGCAAGGATGATCCCCACACCGCGCTCGCGGGCCAGGGGCAGCGTGGTCTCCGCCACGGACTGATTCAGGAGCGTGTAATCCAGGAAGGTGAGCACGATCTCCACTTCACCGGTCTCGATCGCGCGCTTGTGGAACGCATGGCTCCTGATGCCGATGCCGATGTGGTCCAGGATCCCCTCCTCGCGCATCCTGATCAGCTCGTCCAACGCCCGGCCGGGCGCGAGGGGATCCTCGATGTCCTTGGTGTCGTGGATCAGAACCGCATCCAGGTGGTCGGTCTTCAGAAGCCGGAGGCTGTTCTCCACGCTCCACCGCGTTCCCTCGGCCGAGAAGTCGCCGCGCTTTTCGGGATGGGTGCCCGTCTTGGTCTGGAGATAGACCTTCTCGCGCAGCCCTCCGTCCAGCCCGAGGCCCACCCGGCGCTCGCTTTCGCCATACAGCGGCGATGTGTCCACATAGTCGAGTTCGAGCTCGACGGCCCTTCGGATCCCCTCCGCCGCTTCGTCGTCCGTCACGTGTTTGGCCCCGAAGAACGCGCATCCGAGCCCGAGGGCCCGGGGACGCATGCCGGTCCGTCCCATATCCCTGATCGGCAGCTCACCCACTCGGACCTCTCCTCCTGTAGTTGATGAGGGTTCCGACGCCTGCTGATCGGCTTGTCCGGCCTTGCTTCGGTTCACCGAGACCCCGGCCCGCTGTGGCTGCTGGACCCCCTCGGATAGGAGCACCGACCCGAGCTCGAGTTCCTCTGGCGTGCCCGGACTCCCGTCGCCTGGATCTTGCACCAGCCCTCATTCCCCAAGCCGCTTCAACGAAGCCCTCTTAAGCCTCCCCGCTTGGCAAAGTCATACGTAGGCCATTCCGGCCGTCCCTGTCAACCCCTTTCTCGGGCATGAAC
>JASLMQ010000368.1 GCA_030746455.1 Candidatus Latescibacterota bacterium | reverse complement strand
CGGTGCAGACCAGCCAGATCCGCGAGAAGTTCAAGACCGTCAAGGCCGAGTACGTGTCCATCCCCGACCGGCTCGCCGTATCGGTGGAGCAGCCGCCCGCGGAAAAGCTCGGCTTCCACGACGTCGTCTCCTGCCCGACCTGCGGCAAGACCACACCCTACGACGGCTACTTCCAGTACTGCGTTCGGTGCGGTGAGAAGCTCGACACCCTGGTGAGGACCTGCAAGTCCTGCAACAACGGGGTCATCTATCATCCGTCCTTCAGCTTCTGCCCCATCTGCAGCTCCGAGATGGCCCCCGACTACGACAGCCCCCCGCTCAACGAGCTGGATCCCAACGGACTCGTCTGGGGCATACAGAACCAGGAGGAGTCTGCCGAGGAGGGCGAGGACCTATTCCCGGGTGGAGGTCCCATCTCCTAGCCCCTGCCCGACCGGGGGCTCTCGACCGCCGGCCTTTGCTAGTGTACACCACGAGCCCACGGATCTCCTGCGGTCCTTCGTCGACCGCCGATCCGTGGGCTCCCGTGCTTCGGGTCCATGTCCCCTGCCTTGCCCTACTCCCCCTTCTGAAGCCTTTCGTACACTCCTCGTCCCTCCAGGAACAACTCGACGACCCGATCCCGCTGCTCGTCCTTCGTGAACCGGCCCTTCCTGCGTACCCACTCCAGGGATCGGTCGATCGCCTCGGTGAACGAACGGGCTGAATCTGCTCGCAGGGGATTCATCCGTCCGGCCTCCAGGTAGACCGGACTCGTGTGAGCGTAGATCGCCTGGTCGAAGCTGTCGCGCGTCGTGCCGCTGCACCGCGCCGCGATCCAACCGTCGCTCGACACGGGCACATCGGTCTCCCACTCCCCGTCTCGGATCCCCTCGGGGAAGAGCTGCTCGCCGATCACGCGTCCATCCTGCACCAGGGACACCTTGTTGAGCGGGTAGTGCGACTGCCAGCTGACCCTGGCGTGGACCGTACCGTCCCCAGGCAGGATGATTCGGTGCCCGGGGCCCCGGTCGGCCACATCCAGGAAGAGCGCAGGCCCGTTGGTGATGAAGGTACGTCCGGCCACCATGCCGTCGATCCACCGGTCGTAGGTAAACGGCTCGTCGAGCTGGACGTAGACCCGGTTGTTGGAGCACACGAACCAGTCGGTACCCGTCGATGCCGGCAGATCCAGCCCGCTGTTGAGCATCTGATACCAGATGTCGTACTCCGGGTCCATCCAGAAGGGGTCGAACAGATTGAAGGCGTCCAGCTTGCCCAGCGCCGCGGCCACCGGGGCCTCCATGCCGCGTCCGTTGTGGCACCAGATGGTGATTCCTCCCTGTTCGCGAGCGTCATCACACGCATAGCACAGCGGGGGATAGTCCGGATGGAAGTCATCGACCAGGAATCCGCGGCTCACCGGATCCACCTGGTTGCGGATGCGCAGGAACATCACGTGGCCGTAGCCGACGTCGTTATCCGGCGCGTTGTGCCGGTTCTCCTCGCCCACGTCGAGCACGTGATGCGAACTGGTGTAGTCGGTCATCACACCGATGGGAAACCGGTTGCTCGCGTATTCCAGATCCCATCGCTGGAGGATGCTCACCACGGTCACATTGTAGGTTTCCACGTCCGCGTCGTAGCGAAGCCGCTCGTACGCGCGGGTCTCGTTCTGGTCGTAGTGGATGTGTGTGTTTCCGGGATACCAGCCCGTCGAGGCGAGGTCGGCCCATCGCCTCAGCTCGATCCTCAGGTCGACGTCGCCCTTCTCGGGTACCTCCACGGCAGTATGAAATGGGGTGTACTCCGTGCCCCGCTCTACGGTCACATCGGTCTGGCCGCGCGAGGCCGACACCTCGAACTCGCCCTCGCAAAAGAAGAAGGGCCGGCCCGGCCCCCGCTTCTCCAGGCTGCCAGAGGGCCGCAGCGGCCGGCCGCTCGAAGACAGCAGGCCCACCTTCGCCGCCAGGGGCTCTCCCGATACCGCGTCCACGATCGTGCCCCGTATCGTTCCCATCAGGTCTCCTCGATCCGCTTAGTCAGGGAGCAGATTCAGTGGTATATCCCTGAGCCTCGGGTTCTTCGTGTCTCGCTCCGACTTGACGGTGATGTCCACGTCCCAGTCGATCCCGATGTCTGGATCGTCCCACGCCACGCCGTGCTCGTCGGTCGTGTCGTAGTAGTCGTCCACCAGGTAGGACAGGACCATATCCGTCTTCGCCGAGAAGCCGTGGGCGACGCCGACCGGGATAAACAGGCCGCGAAAGCCCTCGAACCGCAGGTCAATCGTGTGCGCCGTTCTCGAAGTCGGCGACGACTTCCTCAAGTCGTAAAGCCCGACGCGGATCTCGCCCTGGATCAGCATCCAGTAGTCTACCTGGTGGAGGTGGTAGTGCAGACCGCGGATCGCCCCCGCCTTCGAATAGGACATGTTCATCTGCACCCGGTCCCATTCGCGCTGCGGGAACCAGGTCTTCCGGAAGGTCTCGATGAAGCGCCCACGATCATCGCCGTGGGGTGTCAGGCTGGTCAGCTGGACGCCCTGGATGGCCTCCACTTCTTCGATGTCAGGCAGTGGCATAGGCTACTCTCCTTGGGCGCGCCGCAGGCTGTTCGCCATCTGCTGTCAGCTTCAGTCCCTCTTCTCCCATCCGGCCTCGTCCACCTGGATCCGTTCCAGCAGAGGTTCCCACCAGTCCCGGTTCTCGCGGTACCAGATGACCGTCTGTCGGAATCCCTCCTCGATCGGGACCTCGGACGACCAGTTCAGCTCGGAACGGATTTTCGACGAGTCCAGCAGGTAGCGCCGGTCGTGACCCGGCCGGTCGGGGACGTACTCCTTGTGTGATGCATCGAGCTCCAGGATATCCAGAATCCGGTCGGCGATCGTCTCCACATCCAGCTCGTCGCCCGTCCCCACATTGTAGGTCTCGCCGATCCTGCCGTCCTGCAGGATTCGATCGATGGCGCGGCAGTGGTCCAGGACGTGGATCCACTCGCGGCGATTTCGGCTGCTCTTGAAGAGCGGGAGCTTCTGCCCGTTCAGGGCGTTCGTGGCGAACTTGGGGATCACCTTCTCCGGGAACTGGCAGGGACCATAGTTGTTGGCGCAGTTCGAGATCGTGATCGGCAGGCCGAACGTATCGTGGAACGCCCGCACCACCAGGTCGGCCGCGGCCTTCGAGGCGTTGTAGGGCGTCCTCGGGCGATAGGGCGTCTCCTCGGTGAAGGCATCCTCCGAGTCCAGCGCCAGATCGCCGTAGACCTCGCACGTCGAGATGTGGTGAAAGCGGCCGGCCCCTGCGTCCCGCGCTGCCATCAACAGACGCTGAGTGCCGAGCACGTTGGTCTCCACGAATAGGTCGGGCCGCAGAACGGCCAGGCTGTTGTGCGACTCTGCAGCGAAGTTGACCACGGCGTCCACCTTCCGGGACCGGAGCACGTCGAGGGCCAGGTCGTAGTCGCCGATGTTCCCCTTCACGAAGGTG
>JASLMQ010000367.1 GCA_030746455.1 Candidatus Latescibacterota bacterium | reverse complement strand
CAAGAATCTGAGCACCGGACGGAAGGTGGGTGCCATCTCTTGCGCGGCCGTGGGAGTCGGCCTCTACGTGTGGAACATCCTGGACGCCCGCAAACAGGCCCGGGCCCACAATCGGGACCTCGCCGAGCGCAGGTTCAACCTGGGGCTCCAGGCCGGACACGACCGCGCGGGCCTCGCCCTCAGGGTGAACTTCTGATCGCAGCCTCCCCTACCCCACAGAGAAGACCCCGAAGGGCGTCCCTTCGGGGCCGTTCGCTGCCACTTGCGTCCGTGCGGGCCTGGTCGTCCGGTCCGGTCTCGGGAGTTCCGGCCGACTGGGTCCTAGCTCCCGCGTCCGGCACAAGTACCGTCGTTCGAACCATACCACCGCGACCCGCAGGCCCGCATCCACCTTTGCTCCGAAGCCCCGGCCTCCCTCCACCCTATCAGTCTTTCCTTTCGTGTCTGGAGCCAGTCCCGGCTGACTGCAAGAATGCCACTGATAAGGGCTGTAGACAGCAGCCGGGATGACTTCCGTGGTGACCGGATTTCGCCGTATCACGCTTGGGAATCGGCAGACTCCACGACCGGATCCACTCGAATGGCCAGCGCGAACGGAATGGACAGCAGGATGATGCCCGCCGCCCCCCAGCAGAGCACCTCGTATCCCAGGGATCTGAGCAGCGTGCCCGCCACCAGCGACATCCCGACCGACGTGACGTGGTTGATGCTCACGCCAGCGGACAACGTCGGCGACAGGTCTCCCTCCCGCGCGATCCGGTTCACGTAGGTATGCAGGCCGATCCGGAACATCACGAGAAGGTTGATGGCGATGTAGAGGGCGCCCAGCGCCCAGGGGCTCTGCACGCTGGCATACCCGATGAACGCCAGGACGAGGCCGAAGTAGCTCGACGCGAGCAGCCACCGCTCCCCATAGCGGTCGATCCAGTTGCCCACGCGGGGAGAGATGAGGAAGCTCAGGATGCCGCTTGTGATCAGCAGGAGGCTGATCTGCCGGGCGCTGAGGCCGTAGGCGTTCACCAGGACCCACGCGCCGAAGGTGTGGAACACCTGGGTTCGGGAGCCCTCGAAGAACGTCAGGACGTAGAAGAGCCAGTAGCGCCGTCTCAGGACGATGCGAGGCACCCGCTCGAGATCCGAGCCGATGTCCCTCGGGAGGCGGTAGACGACGAACGCCGCCACGATCGCCAGGGCACCCCCGAAGACATAGAAGGGCCGATGCCCGAGGGCCTCCGACAGGAGCACCACGACAAGCATCCCGCCCATCGAGGCCAGGGACCCCACGGCAGCCAGGCGGCCCAGCACCCGCCCCGACCGTCCGCGTCCCGCCAGTCCCATACCCAACGAGCTCTGCAGGGGCATCCAGTTGTGGAACCCCACGCTTGCGGTCAGTGCCAGCGCGATGAGGGTCCCGTAGGAATGCACCAGCGAAAAGCCGCCGTACCCCAGGCCCATCAGCAGCAAAGAAAGGAAGGCCCTGCGCGACTGCGGCAGACGCATCGTCAGCGCCGCCAGCAGGATCAGGCACAACCCGGGGATCTCCCGAAACCCCGCCAGCCAGAGCACCTGGTCTCCCCCGAGGGCAAGATCGTGCACGAGGAAATTGGTGCTCACACCGCCCTGCATGCCCTGCCCGAGGCGTACCAGGAACACCGTCAGCGCCAGGGTAAGCACCTCTCGGGTCCAGATGCTCACCCCAGGGCCCCTCTGAACATCACGAACAGGCTGCAAATCGGTTTCCTTCTCCTTCCCCCGGTGCGGGCTGTAGGGCATGGCAAGAGAGGTAAAACTTCATATAATCCTCACAACTAACTGCCCCGCAGCCTTTTTCAGTCAAAAAAATCGCCATCTTCCTCGGACAGATGGGCCTTGGCCGCCTCCGGAATCAAGGTCACACCCATCCCGGGCCGGTCCCACACCTCGATCAGGCTGTCCCGCACGATCGGGTCCGGAAGCCCCTCCACAATGTCGTACCACCACTTCGGCCTGCCCGTAGGATACTCGAACGCGATGTAGTTCTGCGGCAGCGTCGCACACACCTGGACCAGCGCCGCCAGTCCAAGCACGCCGTCCCCAGTGCCGTGCGGCGCCATCAGGATCCCGTGCAGATCGGCATATTCCGCGACCCACTTCAGCTCCGCGATGCCCCCGATGTCGCACGGATCCGGGCCGATGATGTTGACCGCCTTCCCCTCGATCAGCTCCCGGAAGTTCTGGCGAAGATAGATCTGCTCCCCCGTGTGGATCGGCGTCGAGGTGCTGCGGGTGACCTCGCGGTAGACGTCCGCCAGGACGTAGGGCACGTAGTCGCCCGTGATCATGTCCTCCAGCCACATCAGATGCAAGGGCTCAACGGCCTTCGCCAGCCGGATCGCATCAGGCACCGTGAAGCCCGGACCGCAGTCCAGAGCCAGGCCCACCTCGTCCCCAAGCACGTCCTTCATCGCCTCGATGCACGCCAGGATGTGCTTCATCCCCCGTTCCGTCAACAGACCCCGGTTCGGGTGGTGTCCCCTGCCCCGCATCTCGCCGTAGAAGAGGTCCGGCCGTTCCCTGAGCATCCCGCTGTGGAAGGCGATCCCCTGCTTGATGATGGAGAACCCCTCCGGCGACGCCTTCATCTTGGCCATCACGTCGGCGCACGATTCCGGTGTGTATCCGTCCATCGGGAAGCGCACCGAACCGTTGTAGACGCGTACGCTGTCGCGCACCTTCCCCCCCAGCAGCTTGTGCACGGGCAGCCCCGCGGCCTGCCCTGCGATGTCCCACAGCGCCATCTCGATCGCGCTCACGGCACTGCCCCAGGGCTTGAAGCTGCCCAGACGGCGGATCCTCGTCATCACCCGCTCGACGTCGGTGGGGTCCTCCCCCACGATGTAGTCCTTGTAGAACATCACGTGCGGCTTGAGATACGACTTGCTCGACTCGACCTCGCCGTAGCCGTCGATCCCTTCGTCCGTCACCACGCGCACAACGGGGTTTCTCCCAAGCACCGCGCACTTCAGGTC
>JASLMQ010000366.1 GCA_030746455.1 Candidatus Latescibacterota bacterium | reverse complement strand
GTCCGCGGTCTGGCGCTCAACAACAGCCGGCTGATCCTTCTGGGCGCCGTTCCCGCCGCCCTGCTAGCCTTGCTCATCGACTACGTCATCGGTCTTCTGGAGCGGACACTGAAGCGTGGCCCGGCTTGATCGGCTCCATCGCCCCCGCGAGAAGGAGAAACCCGTGAAATCTGATCGTCGGCACCGGCCTCTCACTCTGTGTCTCGCCCTCGCGTTCTGTCTGGTTGCCACCTCCTGCGGAGAACAGGACGGTGGACCGGTTTTGGTTGTGGGCACAAAGAACTTCACCGAGCAGCTGATCCTCGGGGAGATGATCGCCCAGCTCATCGAGGCCAAAACCGAGATCGCGGTCGATCGGAAGTTCAACCTGGGTGGGACCATGATCTGCCATGGCGCGATCGTTGCGGGCGAGATCGACGTATACCCCGAGTATACGGGCACTGCTCTCACGGCGATCCTCAACCGGGCGGTCATCAGCGATCCCGATTCCGCATACCAGGTCGTGGTGGATGCCTACGGGGAGCAGTTCGGCTGCTCGTGGCTCGCGCCGTTCGGATTCAACAACACCTACGCGATCACCGTGCAAGAGGGGAGGGCTAAAGCTGAGGGATGGGAAACGGTGGAGGATCTCCGCAAGGCTGCCCCCTCGCTCACGGCGGGCTTCACAGCGGAGTTCGCCGAACGGCCCGATGGGTACCCGGGGCTGAGCAAGGCCTACGGCTTCGAGATCGGGTCGGTGCGCGATCTCGATCCTGGATTGATGTACAGCGCAGTGGCGGAGGGCCACGTGGACGTGATCTGCGCCTTCGCGACCGACGGCCGCATTGCCGCCTACGACCTCAAGCCGCTCGAGGACGACCGCGGGTTCTTCCCGCCGTACTATGCGGCCCCGGTGGTTCGGTCGGACATCCTGAAGGCCCGGCCGGAGCTCGAGAAGGTACTGGGCGGGCTCGCAGGCGCGTTGAGCGACAGCACGATGCAGCAGCTGAACTATCAGGTAGACGAGAAGCAGATGGAGCCGGCTACGGTCTCGCGGCAGTTCCTCAAGGCTCGAGGCCTGCTCAAGTGAGGCAACAAGAGAGAGAGGAGGCGGATCGACGGGATGTGTGGTATCGCCGGTATATGGGGAAGGGCTGAACCGGGATCCGTTCAGGGGATGATGGACCGTCTGGCCCACCGGGGCCCGGACGCGGAGGGGATGCACCTGGATCCGGAGCGGGGCGTGCTGGGACATCGTCGGCTGTCGATCATGGACCCGCAAGGAGGGGACCAGCCGATCTACAGTGAGGACCGCGATACCGTGGTGGTCGCCAACGGCGAGATCTACAACTTCCCGACCCTCTACGAGGACCTCTCGACACGACACCGATTCCGCACCCACAATGACAGCGAGGCCCTGGTCCACCTTTTCGAGGAACGTGGGCCTGACGCCGTGCGCGCCGCCGATGGCATGTTCGCAATCGCCATCGCGGAACCCAACGGCCTGTTCCTCGCCCGGGATCCCATCGGCATTAAGCCCCTGTATTACGGCACCCAGGAAGGTGGGGCCAGCTTCAGGTTCGCCTCCGAGCTCAAGGCCTTCGACGGATGCAGCGACGAGGTGCACGAGTTCCCGCCGGGGACGCTCTATCATTCCTCCAAGGGCTTCGTGCCCTACTACCAGGTCCCGTCCCGTCTCCCGAGGGAGGCCCCGTTAGATGCCCACCTTTCGCTCGTCCGCCAGACGCTTGAGGTGTCGGTGGTCAAACGGCTGATGAGCGACGTCCCCCTTGGAGCGTTCCTCTCAGGCGGTCTGGACAGCAGCCTCATCGCGGCCATCGCGAGGCAGCACCTGGATAAGCTCCACACATTCTCGGTGGGGATCGAGGGCTCGGACGACATCGAGGCCGCCCGGCTCGTTTCCAGGCACATCGATTCCGTGCATCATGAGTATCTCTTCACGCCTGAAGAGGTGCTCGGGAAGCTGCCTGAGATCATCTATCACCTCGAGTCCTTCGACCGGGATCTAGTCCGCAGCGCGATCCCGTGCTATTTCTGCTCTCGGCTGGCGTCCGAGCACGTGAAGGTGATCCTGACCGGGGAGGGGGCCGACGAGCTCTTCGCCGGCTACACCTACTACCGCGAGCAGGACGATCCGGACGCGCTGCACGGCGAACTCAGGCGGTCGGTCGCTTCGCTTCATAACGTCAACCTGCAACGGGTGGATCGCCTGACCATGGCGCACGGTCTCGAGGGCCGGGTGCCCTTCCTCGATCTGGCGATGATCGAGGCGGCACAGACCGTGCCGACCGAGCTGAAGCTCTATGACGACGGCGGGGGACGGCCCGTTGAGAAGTGGATCTTGCGCAAGGCGTGCGAAGATCTCCTCCCGCCGGAGATCGTCTGGCGCGAGAAGGCCCAGTTCGACGAGGGCAGTGGTACGGTGAAGCTGCTCGAGGCCGTCCTCGCAACGGCTGTCTTGGGCCTGGACCGCGAGGCCTACGCCAGAGTGTACGCCGGAGACAACCTGCTCTCGGCCGAGGAGTGTTTCTATCACAAGCTGCTCGTGGAGTCGTTCGAGCAACCCGATGTGGTGCTGCGCAACGTGGGTCGGTGGGGAGAGGCCCAGTGGGGCGCCCCGCCGATCTGACGGGACAGGACAGACCATGACGCGCTGAGGCAGGTCTCACACACAAGCACAGAAAGGCCACAGTTCTTGGATCTGTGGCCCTATATTTTGGTTCCAGGTTGACGCAGGGATGGCTGCATCAGGACCGGCAGCTCAGGGGGCCCGCTCGACAGGCACCGCAGAAGAGGAGGATAGCGCAATGACAGATGCCAACAGGATCCCGCGCGTTCCAGAGCTGGAAGGCGACGGCATACAGGTGGCCTACAACCCGGGGCTTCCGGAGATCGAGTCCCCGCGAGGAGAGCTCGTCGACCACTGTTTCTTCAGGGCGAAGAACGGGCTCTGGCAGCTGTGGACTCAGATCCGGGGCGCCAGAGTGGGGCGGTTCTTCTATCGTTGGGAGGGAACCGACGTTCTTGAGACTCCAGATTGGACCCCGCGCGGCATCTGCTGGGGCCCCGAGCGCAACTGCGGAGAGAGTTGGGGAACCGGAGAGGAAGACTTCGTCCACGCGCCATACGTGCTCGAGCACGAGGGCCCACTCGTTCTCTACTATGGCGGTGGGCCAAGCGACACGGGACACTCGCAGATATGTGCCGCCATATCGGATGACGGCCTTCATTTCGAGCGTCTGACATACGGCCGGAATCGGAGCCAGCTGTTTGCCGGTCCAGGCGTTGCGAGGGACCCGATGGTGATCCACGCCGGGACGTGCTATGCGTTGTACTATGCCGCAAATGATGGGGAGCGTGGCATCATTGCTGTGAGAACGTCCGACAAGCCCTACGGCGGCTCCTGGTCCGACTACCGGATCGCGAGCGAGGGTGGCGTGTGCGGGGACCTCAGGTGGACCCAGCAATGTCCATTCGTGGTTCACCTGGATGGCTTCTACTACCTGTTCAAGATCGGGCCCTCCGACGGATTCAGAACGGCCGTCTACAGATCGACCGATCCGCTCTACTTCGGCGATGACGACGAGTGCCTGGTTGCCATCTTGCCGACAGCCGTGTCGGAGATCATCCGGGAGGGCGATCGTTTCTACATCTCGAGCTTGCTTCCCGGCTACGAAGGCGTGTCCATCACGAGGCTACGATGGACACCGGCGCGGTGAGATGGAAACCGAGGAGATGACCGAACATGACTACGAAAGTCGACTATGAGGAGTTGCTGCCCCACGAGTTCGAGGAACGCCTGGAGCACCGCCCCGTCGGATACCTCCCCATAGGCACGCTGGAGTGGCACGGTGTCCAGAACGCACTGGGCGCGGATTTCCTGCAGTCCCGCGGATTGTTCAGGCGCGCGGCACACAGGTTCGGCGGGATCGTCCTGCCCCCCATCTGGCTGGGGCCAGACCGCATCACAGGTCAGGCGCAAGGTCCCGATCTTGTGGGCGTGGACACCGCGGACACCACAACGCCCCACAGGCAGCTGTCCGGGAGCATGTACTGGATTTCGAAGGGGCTCTTCCTGACGCTGATGGAGGCCGTCCTGGCGCAGGCCAGGCGTGCGGGCTTCAAGTGCATCGTGGCCGATGGCCACGGCCCGTCAAGGGGCGCCTGGGGGGAGATGGTCGACACCTGGGAGAAGCAGTTCGGCCTCCAGCTGGTGTCTGCCCATCGGGACTTTGCCCGCAAGTGGCGAACCCAGATGGATCACGCCGGCCGCAACGAGACCTCGATCCTCATGGCCGTAGCACCCGAGCTGGTCGACCTGTCCCAGCTCCCGGCAGACCGTGGCGAGTGGCCGCAGGGCGTTGGCGGGGAGGATCCCCGCGATGCCACGCCCGAGTTCGGAGAGGAATGTATCGAGACGACCCTGTCACTCATTGGCGCCAGGCTGGATGACCTCGGGGTATGAAGGCTCAGAGGGTATCGCTCAGGCCAGGCTGACGTCACCGATGGTGAGGGTTTCGGTGGCGCCGTCGGAGGTGACCAGCTGGAGGCGGCCGCGATCATCGTAGGCAGCGGCCTTGCCGGTCAGGGCGCGGTCCGGGAGGGTAACGGTGGTCTGCGTGCCCAGGAACGGGCTCAGCGTGGTATAGCGTTCCTTGATGGATCTGAAGCCCTGTTCCAGAAAAGCCTCATACCCGCTGAAGAAACGCTCGAGCAGGCGGCTGAGGAAGCCTTCGCGGTTGACCGGCAGCTGCGTAATCAGGTTGAGGGCCGTGGCGGGCTGATTGATTTCGGCAAGAACCTCGGCCGGCATGTTGAGGTTGATCCCCGTGCCCAGCACGTAGCCCGCCAGGCGGCCATCCCTGATGCTGACCTCGCTCAGAAGCCCACAGACCTTCTTGCCATACACCAGTACATCATTGGGCCACTTGATGGCCCCCATCACGCCATAGGTATCAAGCACATCACAGATGCATAGAGACATGTACTGGGTGATGTTGGCCAGGGGGGAATTCCCGTCCAGGGGCAGGTCGGGCTTGAGCACCAGGCTGATGTAGATGTTGTCCGGAACGTGGGAGACCCATGTGCGATCGAGCCGGCCGTAGCCGGCGGTCTGGATCTCGGCCAGGATGATCTGCCGGTCGTCTAGTTCGTCGAGATGCCGGACGGCGTAGACGTTAGTGGATTCGAGGGATTCGAAGCGCAGGATATTGAAGGCAGGCATTCTCTTACAGACAGGAAGGGCCAACAGGTATTTCGTTTCTGATTGAGGACCTGTAACTTGCATCTCGAAACTCCATCCTGAGTTCTCCTGAACTCAGGATGGTTTTATGATACAGATTGTATTGCCCCTATCCAGGTTCTCGCCGGGCTTGGCGCTGATCTTGGTGACCTTGCCGTCCGCCGGGGCATCGATGTTGTTGTCCATCTTCATCGCCTCGATCACAGCGATGACTTCCCCGACCTTGACTTCGTCTCCGACCTTCTTGTCGATGCGCAGGAGGATTCCGGGCAGCGGTGCCTGGACCGCGATCTCCCCTTCAGCGGGCAGGTACCTGCCCCCGCCCTGACTCGTCTCGGCGGTGTCACTACCTAGGCCGCGGGCCGGGCCGCCGGTCTGCATGCCGCCGCCGAACGGGACGAAAGGGCGAACCATCGAGAGACCGTTGGGGTCATTGACCTCGACCTTGTGGTACTCGCCATCCACATACACGTCGAAGGTGCGGATGTCATCGGGCTTGGGCGGTATCCCCTCCGGATAGTCGCGTTTCTCTTCATCCTGGGCATTGGGATCGCGTTTCCGAACATTCACCTGTGCATCACCCTTAAGGAAGATGATCCCCTTTTCCTTGCAGGTGGCAGCGATGAAGATGTTCTCGTCCGTGATGGGCAGGCCGTTCTCCTTCAGCAGACTTTCGGCCACGGCCGCGCCCTTGGTCGGATCCTCATCGTTGAGCGCGCGCGGACTGCGCGAGGTGGGCTCGAGCCCCAGCTGCTGGCTGGCCAGCTCCACGACCTCGGGATCGGGCGGAACCGGAGTCTTCCCGAAATACCCCAGAACCATCTTGCCGTAGCCCTCGGCGATCTTCTCCCAGGGACCGACAATGGTGTTGTTGAAGGCCTGCTGGAAGTAGAACTGGGACACCGGGGTCACCGAGGTGCCGAAGCCGCCCAGCTTGACCACTTCGGCCATATTGGCGATCACCTCCGGATAGCGGTCCAGAATGCCGTTGTCGCGCATCATCTGCGTGTTGGCAGTCAGCGCGCCTCCCGGCATGGGAGAGGAGAAGATCATGGGCTCGACCTGCGCGGCCTCGGGCAGGTCGATGTAGTCCTTCATCGCATCCCTGAAGGCCTCTTCTGCCTTGAGTAGCTTGTTGAAATCCAGGTCCAGATCGTAGTCCGTGCCCTCCAGGGCCTTGCAGACAACCGCGATATCCGGCTGGCAGGTCCCTCCGGAGCAGGGCACCATGGAGCAGTCGATCCCCGTCGCGCCCGCATCCAGGGCGGCCATGGTGGCCACCAGGCTGATGCCGGCCGTTTCGTGCGTGTGAAAGCGAATTGGAGTGCCTCCGGGCACGCGAGACCGGGCCTTCTTGATCGTGTCATGCACAATGCGGGGCGGCGTGGTGCCCGAGGCATCCTTGAAGCAGACGGAATCGTAAGGGATTCTTGCGTCATTGATGTTTTTTAGGATCTGCAGGTAGAACTCGGGCGTGTGCGCGCCCGACAGACCGGGCGGCAGGCCCATGAGCGTGATACTCACCTCGTGCTTGAGCCCGGCATCTGCGATACAGCGGCCGCTGTAGTCCAAGTTGTCTACGTCATTGAGCGCGTCGAAATTACGGATCGTTGTCATGCCGTGCTTCTTGAACAGATCGGCATGCATCTTGACGATATCACTGCTCTGCGAATCCAGCCCAACGACATTGACCCCGCGTCCGAGCGTCTGAAGGTTGCATTCCGGGCCAACCGCCTCGCGGAAGGCGTCCATCATGTCGAAGGCATCTTCATCGCAATAGAAGTACAGGGACTGGAATCGCGCCCCGCCTCCGGCTTCGAAATGCCGGATACCGGCATCCACCGCCGCGGGCAGCGCGGGAAGGAAGTCCTTGGTGAGCACGCGCGCTCCGTACACGGACTGGAAGCCGTCACGGAAGGCGGTCAGCATGACGTCGATCTTCTTCTTACGCTTGAAGAGGCGCATTCTTCTTCACCCCAGGTCTAAGGGTCTGTCGCTTCCACTGCCGCAGAGACTTGCGAGCACGGCGGCCCTGAACCATGAGCCGGCCACGGGCCACGGCCTTGCGGCCATAGACCGACCAGCCGTGGAGGCGGCGCATGCCCATGCGCACAGACTCATCTCCACGCTCCTGAGCTTCCTGGTGAAGGTAGAACATCACTCCCGCAATGGCCGCAGCGCGTTTCTTGTTCATGGCTCGGTACCATCAGCAACTCTGCTGCTTACAGTGGGATATTCCCATGCTTCTTGGGCGGGAGGGTCTCGTTCTTGGTGCGCATGGCCTCCAGGGCCTCGATCAGCCTGGCGCGGGTCTCTTCGGGGTTGATCACCGCGTCGACAAAGCCCCGGTTGGCAGCCACGTACGGATTGTACAACAGGTCTTCGTATTCCTTGATCAGCTTCGATCGGATCGCATCCGGATTCCTGGCCGCCTCGAGGTCCCTGCGGTAGATGATATTCACCGCGCCTTCCGCGCCCATCACCGCGATCTCGGCGGAGGGCCAGGCCAGGACCGTATCCGCGCCCAGGTGGCACGAGCACATGGCGATATACGCCCCGCCATACGCCTTGCGCGTAATCACCGTCAGCTTGGGCACGGTCGCCTCGGAATAGCTCCAGAGCAGTTTCGCTCCGTGACGGATCACCCCGCCCCACTCCTGGTCCGTGCCGGGCAGATAACCGGGCACATCCACCAGGGTGATCAGCGGGATGTTGAAGGCGTCACAGGTGCGGATGAAGCGGCTGGCCTTGTCCGAGGCATTGATATCCAGGCAGCCGGCCAGGTACTGCGGTTGGTTGGCGATGATTCCAACCGTGCACCCGTTGAGGCGGGCGAGGCAGGTGATAATGTTTTCGGCATAGTACTGATGTGGCTCGAAGAACGCCCCGTGATCGACGATACTGTGGATCACATCCTTCATGTCATATCCCGTCTTGCCATCCTCGGGTATCACGGAGTTGAGCTCCGGGCACATGCGCCGGGGATCGTCCGTTGGCGCGATGCAGGGCGCATCCTCCATGTTGTTGTCCGGGATGAAGGACAGCAGGGTCTTGACGCTGTTGATGGCGTCCTTCTCGTCCTCGCACGCAAAGTGGGCGTTGCCGTTCTTGGTGTTGTGCGCGATCGCGCCGCCCAGTTCCTCGTGCGTGGTCTTCTCACCCGTAACGGTCTTGATCACATCAGGACCGGTGATGTACATGTAAGAGGTGTTCTTGACCATGAAGATCCAGTCGGTCATAGCAGGTGAATACACCGCTCCGCCCGCACAGGGGCCCATGATGACCGAGATCTGGGGGATCACCCCCGAGGAACGGGCATTGCGGAAGAAGATATCCCCGAATCCGCCCAGGGCGTCGATCCCCTCCTGAATGCGCGCGCCGCCGGAGTCATTGAAGCCAACCACCGGAACGCCGGCTTTGGCCGCCTTGTCCATCACCTTACAGATCTTGCGGGCGTGCATCTCTCCGAGCGTCCCGCCCCGACAGGTGAAGTCCTGGAAATAGGCGAACACCCGACGGCCATGGACCAGGCCGTAACCCGTGATGACACCGTCACCCGGGATGTCCTGCTTGTCCAGCCCGAAATAGGTGCTGCGGTGGCGCACGAAGGCATCGGTCTCATTGAACGTGCCCTCGTCGAAGAACAGATCGATGCGCTCGCGCGCCGTCATCTTGCCCTTTTCGTGCTGTTTGGCGACCTGGTCGGCGCCGCCCATCTCCTGAATGCGCGTCAGTTTGCGCTCGAGCTTTTCGATGTTGTCCTCAGCCGGTGCCATAGTGTCTCCTGCTATGCCAAGTGGTGCAAGGTGCTGTTCATCACGTGAAAAGCAGGCCCAAGTCTAAGTATTTTATGAAATTCAGGGCGAAACGCAAGCATATTTTGGTATATATAGGCGGATGACCCTGAAGGTTGAGGGAACAGGATCTGTGACGAGGCCGATGCAGGCGACTCGCAGCCGTTCGCCCCAGATCCCCTGGACCATTCGGATGAGAAAGCGCTTCAGAATATGAAGGATGATCTCATAGCAGTCCAATGCGATGGGGATACGGTCACCGAGTGCACCAGCGCCATCGTCGTTCCTGAAAGGGCAATGGACGAGGCGGGGTATGTGAAGACCCTGACGATGAGCTCTACGGCTCATTCGAAACACGAGCTCCACGCAATCGCCGAGATCGCGCTCTCACTGTTCCAGGAGGGCGAATTGGGGGTCGACGCTGTTTTCGGGCCGCTCACGATACAGTGGAAGAGCGAAACCCAGACTGTGGCAGCCGGCCTTGTAGTCTTGCGTGACGCGCAGGGCGAAATCCATCTGGTTGGCAACACGAGGAATAGTGTAGAGAAGCTGCTGCAATCCGCCCACCGATTCTGTACCCGATGGGTCCGTCTGGACATCTGATCATCATCTGGGGCTAGGCCGACACGGGCACCCTCTCCCGTTTCCGCTGTGGCCGAGTTCGCGTCTTT
>JASLMQ010000365.1 GCA_030746455.1 Candidatus Latescibacterota bacterium | reverse complement strand
TGCTTCCCCCAGAACTGGACCTCGTCGGTTCCACCGGCCAGGCGGAACCCCACGTCCGCGATCACGTGCTGCAGAAGCACGAAGGCCAAGCCGGCGCCGATGGCAATCGCGCCGGCCTGGTAGAGGACCTCGGTGCACGAGCGACGGTGCCCGGCGCCGTAGTACTGTGCCACAAGCGCCGTGGTGCCCATCCTGAGAAACCCGAAGCCCCAGTAAAGCACGTCGAAGATGACGCTCGCCACGGCGACGGCGCCGAGGTAGGCCACCTCGGGCAGATGCCCCACCAGGGCCGTATCGACAATGCCGATCAGCGGGACCGACAGGGTGGCCGCAATGCTGGGCAGGCCGAGCCTGAGGATCCGTGCGTTCAGCGAGGGGGCCTCGCCCTGGCGATACCGGGGCATCAGGAGACCACGGCCGCCAGGCCGCCCGCCATCACCAGTCCGATGGCGGCCCATCTGAAGGCCCGGCCCCGAACGCGTCTTCTCAGCCAGACCCCCGTGAGGTAGCCCAGAACCAGGCCGGGGGCTCCGTAAACGGCCAGGCTGATGCTGTGATCACCGAGGAGATCCATCCCCCAGTGAAGGGGCAGGCAGAGGAAGGCGATGGCCAGGAAGAAGGCCGGAAGTGTGGATCGGAAGGCCTCGGTCTCCCACCGTTGTTTAAGCCCCAGAAGCACGAGAGGAGGCCCCGATACCGAGGTGCTGGAGGCCAGCAGGCCGGCAACCAGCCCGGCACCGACGCGGGCGGCACGCTCGTGCCGGAACGGGGGCCCGGGCTTCACCTGTAGCACCACGGCCAGCCCCACGAGCAGGACACCGATCGCACGCTGCATGGTCGCCGGATCCGTGTCCCTGAGGATGACCGCACCCAACGGAAGCGCCACCGCGGAACTCGCCAGCAGCTGGGCGAGGATGCCCCAGTCGACGTGCCTGCGGAACTGAACGACCTGGACGCTGCCCAACGGAATCCAGGTCATGATCAATGCGGGAACCACCACCTGAGGAGGAAAGATCAGGATCAGGGCCGGCACGGCCAGCATCATGTAGCCGAAGCCCGTGATCCCCTGAAGTGCCGCCGACACCCACACCACGGCGATCGAGTAGAGTACCGTCGTCTGATCCAAGGCCATCCCCGCTACTCGGGTGGGGCGAACGCCGTTCGGAGTGTGATCGTCCGCTCGGCACGGCCGTACCAGCCCTGCGGGGCGTAGTCGCTCGTGTGCATATAGCACTTCACGCTCACCTCGCGGCTTCCCGCCTCGAAGGTCAGGAGTCGGCTAAGCGCGAAGGTGGTCTTCCACGCGTGGTACTTCGAAAGAGACGCCACGTTGACGAAATTGACGCCCCACTTCCGTTCGACGTGCGAGCGTCCCCCCGTACGGTCGTCGGGATGGGTGTGGGTGTGACCACCGATCCAGAGGTCGATGGCGCCGGGGTTCGCCTGCAGGTACGACTCGAAGGTCCCGGTATCGGGCTTCCCTCCCACCCAGTAGAGGTAGGACGCCCCCCTGGGGGCGCCATCCTCGAAACGCCCGTGGTAGCCTCCGTCCACGCCCTCCCACGGCCCGGATGCCACGGTGGTCTCTCTGAGCATGTGGTGGTGGGCCGTCACGATGATCTTGTCGGGGTTCGCCTCCACCATCTGTCTCCACCACTCGAAGGTCTCGGTCGTCACCGCCCCGGCAGGATAGCCGCCCTTCTCCCCCCGTCCCACCGGGGGCCCGCCGTCGTTGCGGTCCCCCATCAGCAGAAACAGGATGTTGCCCACCTCGAACGCGTAGCGCTCCCACGTGCCCTCGACGGGGTAGGGACGACGATCCGCGTGGACGCCCGAGTGCTCCGTATGCTCTCCCGTGGGGTCCACCCACTTCCTGAACCACCACTGGGAAGGCTGGTCGGCGCCGCTCGCGTCGTGGTTCCCCAGCAGGTTGTAGAAGTGCTCCCTGGGGTGTGCCGTCGACACGCCGTACTGCGAAACCACCTCCTCCCCCTCCTCGTCATCCGGGGGCGTCTGCGCCCCGGAGAGGTCACCGATGTCCAGCATGATGTCCCACTGGAAGGGAGGTCCCCCTTCCTCGCCACCTCGCTCCGCCTGCAGGATGGCCTCCGCCAGGCTCCGGCGGCCGTCGCTTCGGAGGTCCGTCCCTACGTGGGAATCGCCACCAGCCCATAGTCTGAATGCGCTCATATCCCTTCCGCCTCCGCTGCCTGGGCCTGCCCGCTCGGGCGCTTGACTTCTCCCGGCACGCTGATTACAATGAGGGCACCACGAAGGGCACCCCTCACTCCTCGACACCGCGCCCATGAACCCGATTCGTCAGAATCCACTCCTCTTTCCCGTCTATCTGCCCACGATCGTCCTGGCCTTCTCCCGCGGGATGATCATCCCCGTGCTGCCGCTCTACGCCCGGTCCTTCGGGATATCCTACACACTGGTCGGCCTCGTGCTCGCCGGCGAGGGTATCGGCCGACTGGCCGGCGACGTACCCGCCGGGTTCCTTCTCCGCAGACTGGGAAAGAAGCCGGTGATGCTCCTGGGCGTGAGCACCCTCCTCGTTTCCACCATCGCCCTCTACTGGGCCCAGTCGCCCTACGAGGCCCTCCTCTACCGGTTCCTCACGGGCCTCGGCGACGCCCTTTGGCACATCTCCCGTCACGCCTACCTCACCCAGGTCACCGCCCTCTACCAGAGGGGCCGCGCCCTCTCCACGTTCGGCGGCATCAACCGGATCGGGACCTTTGCGGGGCCGGCGATCGGGGGTGCCGTGGGCGCCCTCTACGGGCTTCGAAGCCCCTTCCTCCTCTACGGCGGTCTCGCGGTAATCGCCCTGGCAGTTGCACTTCGCTCCATCGAGGCCATCGACGATCCGCGGGACAGCCTACCGGGCCAGGGATCGTCTGGGATCGCAGGGCGTCTGGTTACCATTCTGAGAAGCCACTACCGCCAGCTGCTCACCGCCGGACTGGGTCAGCTTTTCGGCCAGATGATCCGTGCAGGACGTCCCATCATCGTCCCCTTGTTCGCCGCCGACATGCTGGGCCTGGACCTTCTGGCGATCGGCTCGATCGTGAGCATCGCCGCCTTCGTGGACATGTCGCTCTTCTACGTCGCCGGCATGATCATGGACCGGCTGGGGCGGAAATACGCCATCGTGCCGTGCTTCCTCGTCCAGGGGATCGGCATGGCCCTGATCCCCTTCACAGGGAGCTACACGGGCCTTCTGCTGGCAACCTGTCTGATGGGCCTGGGGAACGGACTCGGGGCCGGTAGCATGATGACCCTCGGGGCAGACCTGGCGCCGGGAGAGTCGGTCGGTGAATTCCTGGGGGTCTGGCGACTCGTGGGGGACGGAGGCAGCCTCGGGGCCCCCCTCGTCGTCGGCAACGTGGCCGATGCCCTCGGCCTGTCCGCCGCCACCTGGGCCGTCGCCGGCGTCGGCGTGCTGGCATCCCTCACCTTCGCCTTCCTCGTCCCCGAGACCCTGAGGCGCGGGCGGGACCATCCAGAGGAAGGCCAAGATACCACATAGGCCGGTGCAAGTCAAAACCCAACGGTATCACTTGCACCATCGCCGACAGTACGCGGAAGCGGCACGGGCCCGAGCGGGTCCGTGCCGCTTTCCTTTGTTGTCTGTCGGCTGAGATCAGGACAGCAGCGACAGGGCGTTCTGCGGTAGCGCGTTCGCCTGGGCAAGCATCGCGTTGGTGGCCTGCACCAGGATCTGCGCCTGCGTGTATTCGGAGACCTCCTCCGCGATGTCCGCGTCGCGCATGGAGGACTCGGAGGCCTGGTTGTTCTCGACCGAGTTCTCCGTGTTCTTCAGGTTAAACGACAGGCGGTTCTGGAAGGCCCCCAGGTCGCCCCGCACCTGCGAGACCCTGGAGATGGCCAGGTCGACGTTGGTGATCGCCGTCTGTGCCGAGGGCAGGGAAGCGATCGAGTCGTCCCCTAGTGCCAGGAAGGCGCCAGACGCGGTCATGTCTGTGACATTGACCTCGATGCGGTTGTTGATCCCGTCGTCCGGCCCCACCTGGAAGACGCCGCCGGTACCCGAATTCACCACGAGCTCGAGACCGTCCAGCTCGCCGTCCCGGTATCCGTCGGAGGCCGGGTCGATCCCAGCAGCAGCCCGCTGCCCGGTCAGCGTGAGCATCACGCCCAGCCGGTCGAAGTTCGCGTTGATCGCACTGCTGGTTGCCACCACGCCACCGGTAGCCCCATCGGTGTCCAGGGCCGGGCCGATGTCGATCGTCTGCGTGGCGACACCGTTGCCCAGTGTGATCTGGTTGTCGGTGGCGTCCGCGTCTTCGAAAACGTAGGTACCTGCGACCGCGCCCGTCAGCTGGACGTTGATCACGCCCGTGGTGGGCGAGGCCAGCGCCGTGGAGATCGCCGGATCCCTCTCGGCCACATTGCCGAAGCCCGATAGGATCGACGAGTTGTTGTAGGATGTCACCTGAGCGATCCGGTCGATCTCGTTGATCAACTGGACGAACTCGGCGTTCAGAGACGACCGGTTGTCGTCGTTGACCGTGGAGGACGCCGACTGGTGTGCCAACTCCCTCATCCGGATCAGCATGGCGCTGACCTCGTTGAGGGCCCCCTCGGCGGTCTGAATCAGGTTGATCGCCTGCTCGGTGTTCTTCACGCCCTGCCGCAGTCCGCTGATCTCGGCACGCATCCCTTCGGAGATGCTCAGGCCCGCAGCGTCGTCTGCGGCTCGGTTGATTCTGAGCCCCGATGAGAGACGCTCGAGGCGAATCTTGAGGTTCCGGTTGTTGATATGTCCGAGCCGCTGGACATTGATACTGGGAACGTTATGATAGACACGAAGCGGCATCCTAACCTCCTTGTCGTGAACGGGGTGACCGTTTTTCCGGCCGCCCTCCGGCTTCCTTGCCGGTTGCCTCCCAGGTGCTGCGGGAGACCCTCCTTTCCGAGCTTAATACCACTTGGTTTGTTATACTACTATCAGGTAATGTATTAGTTCTTGTTTTTCAACGACTTGCGTTTAGGATATCGGCACGTCCCAGAATCGCTTGAGGACTTTCTGCCCCACCCATCCAGGCCGAATGGACTTGATTTTGCTTATTCTTTATCCTACAATTCTGCAGACAGTTGTTGGATACCCACCGCAGCAGAGGGAGAGGCAGAATGCCC
>JASLMQ010000364.1 GCA_030746455.1 Candidatus Latescibacterota bacterium | reverse complement strand
TGACCACCCAACAAACATCGCTGCAGCGAAAGGCGTTCGAACTCCTCGACATCTCTCCGTAGCCCGAAGCGCTACACCCCCTGCGGCCCGAAAGCCCCGTCGCACAAGCGATATCACGCTGCGGACAATGCAAAGTTCAGCTTAGCTGGACGCAGCAGGTGGACGCTGACGACAGAAGGCCTGACGCCGGGGCTCAGGAGCCGCGGAGCGGCAACTGCCGCCCTAGCTCTGGTGGCCTTCGTGCTACCTGACGCTCTGGGAGGGGAAAGCGAGATGGCCTCGAACGTACAGCGGGCCGACGGCCGGGTGCAGATCGAAGGCGTACCGGAGAAGCAGGTTGGCTGGGGATGGGACGCCATCCTGCGCGGTCTCCAGATCATTCTGGAATACCGAGGTAATTCGGTGTCGCTCGACGAGCTGATGGCGTATGGAGGGGATGCGTTCAACCTGTGCCACGGCTCACACTGGCAGGACGTGGCCTATCTGATGGTTCCAACGAATCCCGTGGCCAACATCGCGGCCGCCTATGGGTATGAATACGGATGCGTCCACAACGGATTCGGCGCACAGAAGATGGACAAGCTCGATCTGCCGGACCGTGAGAAGGAGACGGCGGCGATCCTCGAGCGCATCTGGTCGGAGATTGACGCCGAGCGGCCCGTTCTCGTGGGCGGCTGCACCGACCAGGGCTGTGGGGTCTGGAGCGTGGTCGTGGACTACGACAGGGACAAGTGGGCGATGGGCCACGTCGGCCTGGGGAATGGTCCGCGATGGATCCGCGTACGCGGATTCGAAGGCCATCCGGACTACGGCGAGGACATCGTGGGAATGTGGAACGGACGGTTCCGCGGGACGGTACGCGAGAACTTCGTCGGAGGATGGCAGGTGAACCCGGCCTATCTGCTCGGGAAGAAGACGGACGCGCCAAGTCGGGAGGAGCGGGTGGCTGCGGCACTGGAGCGTGCGGTCGAGATGTTCGAGGCACCGAAGTACTCGATCGGCTGGTGGGGCGGGGTGGACTACCACTTCGGCCGAGAGGCCTACGAGAAGTGGGCGGAGGACCTGTCGGCGCTCGACTACCCGGCGGACCTGGAGAGGGAGCTGCCCGGCGACGCGTACGACTGGTACCGGATGGGGAACATGGACACCCAGGTGGACCAGGTGGTGAGGGTGAGATCCGCCGCTGCGACGTTCTGCGATTCCGCGGCTGAGGTCTTCCCGGACGCGGCCGGAGACCTGGTGAGCGCTGCGGAGGCCTACCGGCAGGAGGTGGCGATCGCCAGGGAGGTCTTCGAGGCGTTCATCCCGGCCTACGACGGGAACGACGCGCCCCGCGTCGCGTGGTTGTCCACCGAGACGGAGCGTGAGGCCGGAGCGCAGGCAATCCGGCGTATGCTGGAGCACGAACGGGAGGCCATCGGGCACATCCGAAGTGCGTTGAGGGTGATGGCTGAGAGCCAACCGTGAGGAGCCAGAACCGCAACTACGAAAGACGTCCCGGCTGGGGGCTATGGCCTGTGGGAGTGGCAAGATTGCAGTCGGCCGGGACAGGCTCCAGGCGCGAAGTACTGCTGGTGCCGGCCGAGGGCGCAGGGAACCCGTGCAAGCAGAAGGACTAAGCATCGATGGATTCCATTGGATTCAGGGAAGCAGGGGACTGGTACGACGACTTCCGCAGTAGGCACCCCTCAGTCTGGCAGCGGATGGCGGAGATCTACGGCGACGACGCGGGGATCCTCGAGGCCCGTCAGGCCCTCTACCTCCAGGCGCTTGACACGTTCATGGCAGCCTATGGCCCAGACCGCGAGGTCCTGATCTCCCGGGCGCCGGCGCGGATCAACCTCCTTGGGAACCACATCGACCACCGCGGCGGATCGCTCAACTACATGGCGATCGACCGGGACACGATCGTGGTGGCCTGCCCCCGCGAGGACGATCGCGTGGTCGCCCACAACGCCAATGTGGGGCGTTTCCCGGCACGGGAGTTCGGTATCAACGAGCTGCTGCCGCCCGAGCGACGTGGCGACTGGCTGTCATTTGTCGATGAGGTAGATCTCGAGGTCGGCGACTGGGGCAACTACCTCAGCGCGCCGGTTCTCTACCTGCAGGACCAGTTCCCCGAGGTCGAGATGAAGGGGATGGATCTGGCGGTGGCGGGGGACGTGCCGGTTGCGGCGGGTCTCAGCTCATCCTCAACCCTGGTGGTCACGGTCCTGGAGGCGGCGCTCGCCTGCAACGGCCTCGAAATTCCCGGGGATCAGAAGGCCGAGTTCTGCGGGCGCGCGGAGTGGTACGTGGGCACACGCGGGGGGTCCGGTGACCATGCCGCGATGCTCTATTGCGGGAGGAACGCGATTCTTTCGGTCCGGTTCTTCCCGCTCGCGATGGAGGAGGTACTGTTCCCGGAGGGCTACCGGGTGGTCGCGTGCGAGTCGTTCGTCGAGCACCACTCCCCGGGGATATACAACGAGCGGGTGGCTACCTACGACATCGGCCTGATGCTTGCGATCGACAGGTTCTCCGAGTACTCGGACAAGCTGGAGCACCTCAGGGATCTGACCGCTGAACGGTTGGGCGTTCCACCGGCCGAGATCTACCGCATTGTCAAGTCATTACCGGAGCGCGCTTCCCGGCGGGAGATCCTGGACTGCCTGCCGGACAGGAAGACGGAGCTGAAGACGCTCTTCTCGGCGCACGAGGAGCCAGAAGAGGGTTACCGTGCACGTCAGGTTGTGCTCTACGGACTGGGCGAGTGCGCCAGGGCCGCGCTCTGCAAGGATCTGCTTCGGGAGGGCGACATCGAGGGGTTCGGGGAGCTGAAATACCTGTCGCACGATGGAGATCGCCGGTTTCGGTATTCCCTTTCTGACTCAGCAACGCCGGTGGACAACCGGGTGAGTGACCAGGCGATGGACCAGCTGATCGCCGATCTGGACAGCGGCGATCCGGAACGGATCTCTGCCGCGCAGATCCACCGGCAGCCGGGTGGGTACGACTGCAGCTGCGAGGAGCTCGACTTCCTCGTCGACACGGCCGCGCGGGTAGAGGGCGTTGTTGGCGCAGGTCTGACGGGTGGGGGTCTCGGGGGCTGCGTGCTCGTGGTGGTGAAGGAGGATGCGGTAGAGGAGCTGGTGCGGGTCGTGAGGTCCGAGTACTACGAGCCACGAGGGCTGGACGATGGGGCGATTGTGTGCGCGAGCGTGGAAGGCGCGGGGTTGCTCTAGAAGAGAACAAGGTGGAACCACAGATG
>JASLMQ010000363.1 GCA_030746455.1 Candidatus Latescibacterota bacterium | reverse complement strand
TCGTACAGACCGGTGCGACGCATCACATCGAGTACCGCATCGTTCAGACCACTCAAAGAGAACCCGCATCCCGCCTCTCGCAGTCCCCGAACCATCCTCGAAAGCATGTCTTCGCCGGAGGCATCCAGCTCATTGATACCGCTGCCATCGATCAGGACGTGCCGCAGCTCCGTCATGCTGGCCCTTCGCCTGAGAATCTCCTCCTCGAGATGGCTTGCGTTGGCGAAGAACAGCGAGCTGGGAAAACGGATGACCGTGATGTACTCGCACTGCACCAGGCCTCGCCGCTCCGAATCGCGGAACGTGTCGTCCTCGTGCCTGGACAGGATCGCGATTCTGGGCCTCATCTGCCTCGCCAGGTGAAGTGCCAGGGACAAGAAGACGCCGATCATGATGCCCCGGTCCAGGTGGGGCGCGAAGGCCAGCGTAGAGACGAAAGTGATGAGTGTGACCACCCCGTCTGACCTTCGGGCCTGCCACGCGTGGATAAGCCCGCCCACGTTCACCAGCCCGATCACGGCCATCATGATGATGGCGGCCAAGACAGATTGCGGCAGATGGTAGAGGAAGGGGGTGAAGAACACGAGCGTGATCCCCACCACGCCAACCGTAATGACGCTGGACAGGCCCGTCTGCGCACCCGACTGGAAGTTCACGGCCGACCGCGAAAAGGAGCCAGACACCGGGTAGCTCTGCGTGAACGAGCCGGCGATATTCGCCAGGCCCTGTCCCATCAGCTCCTGGTTGTAGTCGAGCCGCTGTCCCGTCTGGGTGGCGATGGCCTTCGCGATGGAAACCGCCTCCATGAAGCCCAGCAGGGCGATGGTGGCCGCCATCATCACCAGCCGGAACATCACATCGAGGTCCGGCGGAGGCACAGCCATCCCGGGGAGCCCCCTGGGTATGACCCCGACCACGGCCCCCCTGCCGATCAACCCCAGGGCCGCCTTGTCCAGGCGATCGCGACCCACCTTCAGGCGCCAGATCCTGCCGTTCGCGCCCTCATCGGCCCGAACTGGGTCCTCCAGCACGTAGATGGGTCCGCTGCCGTCATCAGCCCGTGGGATCTCGACGAACTGGTGCGCCCGAAGGCTGGCGCGGATGCGGGTCCGTTCCTCCTTGCAGTCTGAGAGCTCGAGGCCCAGCAAGACCGCGTCGTGCGCCGGGGTATGTGGCGAGCGCTCGTTGGCCAGGGCCCCCGGTCCTACATTCACCGAATGATGGCACGAAAGGCACACCTTGGGTCGGCCCTCATAGCCGGTGACCCCATCGCTCTGAAGGCGGTTGACGACAACCAGCACCTCGGTCAGGGAATCGATCCTGTCAAGGATGGCGTTGAAGTCACCGATCTCATCCTTCACGGCCGGGGAATCGATCGCGGTCAGATCAACGGCCCGGTTGTCCTCGAAACCGATCGCCCACGACAGTAAGGTCGTGAAGACAACAGCGATCAACACATACGGGATCCGGGGGTTCAGCCGTTTGAGCCCCCACATGACCAGCAGGGCCAGGACGCCCAGCCCCAAGGCCCACCACTCGGTGAACTGCCCGGCGGCGAGGAGCACATTCCAGATGGTCTGGTAGTAGTGCTCGGCGCTGTCGACGGTCACGCCGAAGAACTTCGACAGCTGCGAGGACGCAATGATGAGCGCCGCCGCATTGGTGAATCCGTTGACCACCGGGTGGGAGAGAAAATTGACCAGCATGCCCAGCCGCAGCAGCCCCAGGAGGAACTGGAGCCCCCCGACGAGCAGCGCGAGGAGCATGGCATATGCAACGAAGGCCTCGCTCCCAGCCGTGGCCAGGGGCTGGAGTGCCGTGGCCGTCATCAGCGAGACCACCGCGACGGGCCCCGTGGCCAGCTGGCAGCTCGACCCGAACAGTGCCGCGATCAGAGGCGGCATGAATGACGCATACAGGCCGTAATGAGCAGGGAGCCCGGCCAGCTGGGCATAGGCCATGGATTGGGGAACCAGGACCAGACCCACGGTTGCCCCCGCCACCAGGTCCACGCGGAGCGTGGAGAGCCTGTAGTCCTGGAACCAGTCCAGGAAAGGGAACACGCGCCTCAGCATGATGTTGCCAGATCCAGAACTTGATCCGTCACGCGCTCAACGCTGCCGCGCCCGCTCACCTGTGCCCTGAAACGCTGGGCCGCCCGTACGATTCCCGGCGCCCAGCCGTCGGCCCCCAGCGCGTGCAGGTGCGTATACGCAGCCAGCACGCTACCCCGGCACAGGCCGTCCCTCTCGCCGTCGAATCCATGTCCCCGCTGTACGCGGAAGGCGAAGCACAGATCGTCCGCTGAGGCCGAGGCCATATACGTGTAGTGGAACTCGTGCCCGCGCAGCACTCCCCCAACGGGTAGGAACGGGTTCTCGTGGACGGTTTCGAGCACCGTATAGCCGTGGCCTTGGGGCTTGGCACCGAAACCGAAGGTAGCAGGAAGAGCACCCACCATGGGGTAGTGATTCTGGTCGACCGTGAGGGTCTCTCCGAGATACACGGCCCCCCCGCATTCCGCGTACACAGGCAGCCCCCGGTTGATCGAGCGACGCAGGGAATCGAGGAACGAATGGTTCTTCGTCAGGACGGGGGCCAGCGTCTCCGGAAATCCCCCGCCGATATAGATCGCGTCCACCTCCCCCACCTCGGTGTCCCGAAGGGGCGAGATCTCCACGACGACAGCCCCCTCACGGGCAAGAGCTTCGAGGTTTTCGGGGTAGTAGAACTGGAAGGCCGCGTCGCGGAACACCCCGACCCGAACCGGATCGGCCTCCGGACGCGGGACCTCGGCGGGTGCCGGGACCCCGAAATCGAGATCGGCTGCATCACGGGCCAGGCCCTCGAGGGCGTCCAGGTCCAGGAACCGCTCCGCCACGTCCCCTGCCCGACGGATGGCCTCCGGCAGCTTCTCGTGCTCCTGGGGAGGCACCAGACCCAGATGCCGTTCCGGAAAGGGCAGGTCCCGGATTCGCGGCACCGAGCCCAGCACCGGAATCCCGCAGTGTTTCTCGATCGCCTCGCGCACCACCGACTCGTGCCGCTTTCCTCCCGTCCGGTTCAGCACGACTCCACGGAGAGGGACCTCCGGATCGAACCGCTGACAGCCCAGGACCGTTGCGGCAACCGTGCAGGTCGACTTGGTGCAGTCTGCCACCAGCACGACAGGGGCACCCAGCAGCTTGGCCAGCTCGCCCGCGCTGTAGGTGCCCTGTGCGTCGACCCCGTCGAACAGCCCGCGGTTGCCCTCGATCACGGCCGCGTCGGCATCTTGGGTTGCATCCAGAAAAGACCGCTCCATCGCCTCCTGAGGCATCAGGAACAGGTCGAGGTTGCGGCACGGCCGTCCCGCCGCCATCGACAGCCAGGACGAGTCGATGAAGTCGGGCCCCTTCTTGAACGGCACGACGCCCATACCCCGCCTTCGCCAGGCCGTCAGAAGTCCCAGGGATATGAGCGTCTTGCCTCCGCCACCGCTCAATCCGGCGATGAGGATTCTTGGTATACCCATGGGATCACTGCATTGTGATGAACCCGGTGGGACATTCTCTCGCGCACCTCATACAGCCCGTGCACATCTGCAGGTTGAACACATAGAGGCCCCCCTTCTCCTGGGGCTTCGCTATGCCCTCCTCAGGG
>JASLMQ010000362.1 GCA_030746455.1 Candidatus Latescibacterota bacterium | reverse complement strand
GCCAGCACCGCGCTCACGCCGTCTTCCTGTCGAACCCTGAGGACCGTGAGCTGGTCGTCCACCGGGCTGAAGGTGTACTCCGATGGATCCTCCGGGTAGAGGAGGCAGTTGCGGACGTTGCCGTCAGCGGTCCGAGTGCGGCGGTTGTAGAGCATGGCCGGCACCGGCATCCGGACGGTATCGAGCTGGCCCGGCTGAAGTCCGCCCAGGCTTTCCCGAGCGGCCTCGACCAGCTTGGCCTTGAGCATTTCCACATAGGAGGGATCGGGGCCGACGTGGCCGATCTCCGGGTCGTTGAACGCCATGCCGTGGACCGCGGGGGCGAAGTGGGTGTGCGACCCGGAGATCATGACATTCGGGAAGCCGATGCCCACCTCCTCTTTCAGCAGCGCGTAGAGCTCCTCGCACACATAGCCGCGCACGCCTATCATGTCCAGGGTTACAATGAGCACCTTCTCGTTGCCGTCGGAGACGGCGAGGCAGCCCAGGGACAGCGGCTCGAGCACGCCGGAGGACTGGCGCGTGCGACCGGAGTATCCGTGTGCCCAAACCGGATAGCGGGGGGTGATATCGCGAACAGCGGTACCGAAGCGCAACGAGCCCATGAATCGTTCTCCTGTGTATGATGGTTCTGGTTCAGGATGGACCCACACCACGGCCCCGGCGAGCCCGAGCCTGGGGGGCAGCGCACCTTCTGCGCCTCATTTCTCCTTCCACTTCTCCAGCTTGCGCTTGAACCGCCAGCTCAGCTCTGCCTTTACACCACCAATCGGCTGTCCGCTCTCGGCCAGCCGCACTGCAGGTCGTTCGATCTCCATCCGTGCCTCGTGTGAGACGACCTGATTGGTTGCCGTATTGATCTTCCACTTCGCGGTACCCTGTCCCTCCCCACCCAGCAACAGAGACAGGCGCCCCGCGAACATCCAGCCGATGTACTGGATCTTCCGCTTTTCCTCGATCTCGACTTCCAGGGCGCCCTTCTTCTCTTTGATCTTCTTGACCTTGTAGGTGCTCTCGATGTCTACGAGTCCCTCGCGGCCGATCTCGCCATACGTGGCCCTGAAGGTCTGATGCGCCGTCCACGTGTCTCCCGGGCCCACGGGTCCTTCGGGCAGGACGGGGTAGAGCTCGGGCATCCAGCACTGCTGCAGGTCGGTCACCATGCCCGGACGGATGCCGTGGTAGTCTCCCTCCATCGGCCTGAACGTGCCGGCACGGCCGCCCGGGGCAAGGTTCCAGGAGAAGCCCTTTCCCTTGAGGAGATCCATGGTATGCGGGAACTCGAAGGGAATCAAGGGATGCCCGTCTATGATAACGCCGCTGTCAGACTTCTCGAGGAGGGCTTGGACCTCTCCCGCACCGGGATCTCCTGGTCCCGGGGGGCCCTGTGCAGCCTCCTCCCTGCTTTTCCACTGCTGGTTGATGATGACCTGCAGGTCGTCTCGTGCCTGCCTCCCCGGAAGGATCCACTCCCCCATGTCGCTGAAGTACTCGACCTGGCAGGCGTTCTTGTAGGTTGCGACGTGTCCCTCGGGACGCGTTAGCTTGAGCTTGACCTTGTCCTGGGGCCACGCGGGCCCCCAGGTCGCGAACAGGAGGGCCAGGGCACACAACCCTCCACAAACCCATCTCATTTCGTTTCGCATGGTCTTACGGCCTCCCTTCTTGGGTCGGCAGCGAGGGTGGTTCCCCACCCGGCCTTCTGGCGATCCCCAGCAGGAATCGGTGTGGCCCGGGCGTGCCTGGGGGCACGAGACCGGCGCGATCCCCATCGTACAGGGCTGTATCCTCCGGCACGATCTTTCCGTTCACGAAGACGGCCTCCACTTCCCCGTGCTCGAGGCCCAGATGCGTGATGAGTCCCGAGACCGTGGTTCCCGGCGGGAGGGTAACGGGAGCATTCCGGCAGTCGACGCCCTTCCGGTCCAGAACTTCTCGCAGGAACAGGAAGGCGTTGAGCGTAACGGTGATCATCGAACCCGCAGACCTCAAGTTCCTCCGGCGATCGGAGGAAAGACGCTGACCGTGTTTCCCTCGCTCAGGACGAAGTCCGGATCCCGGTGGACGCTGTCCACAAACGTGAGCTTGGCGAGCTTTGGAGGAACGCCGAGCCGGTCGAGCACCTGGGCGATCTTCGTCCCCTCGGGCACGCAAACGCTGGCCGTACGTCCGTCCGATCCAGCCGGCAGATGTCTGGCGAGAGTCGCGAACAGCCGAACCTGGATCTGCATAGCGCGTGAGATGGGGGCCGGCGGTGCAGGACCTGTCCCGCCCCCCCTGGGCTCAGATGTCGTATACCATATCCAGATCGGAGTCCGGGACGTCGAATACGACCTTGTGCGGCGTGAGGGGCTCTGTCTGGAAGAACCGCGGCAACCGATCGTCCTTGGCCGTGAATCCCGCGGCCGTGTTGAAGGCGCGCTCGGCCTTCAGGATGGTCCGGCCCAACGCATCCACATCTTCGGTGGTCAGCGAAGATCCACCCTGGGCATTGAGCATGTCGACGATGCACTGAAGTGCCTGGGGCTCGTCGAGCACACAGAATGCCACGAAGAGGCACATCCCGGTCGAGTCGAGTGCCGCGGTGGCAATCTGCAGTGCCTGGGACAGCTCGGCCTGACCGTCGGGCTTCAATGGGTCCACGTCGCCACCGACCTTGAGCACATTCTGCGCGATGGCATAGCCCGCGGTGTGGTCGGCACCCATCGTGGATGTTGCGTACGTCACGCCGATTCCCTTGGCCGCCCGGGGATCGTAGGCGGGGAGGCCCTGCCGCTTGACGACCGGAACGCGCGAGACACCGAAGGCCTGGCCCGTAACCGCGGTCCCATTGCCCAGGATGCGTCCGAGGGCCGTTCCGGCGGCGACCTCGTTGAGCAGACCGATGGCGCCCTCGGCGTCACCGAACGGAATGACCCCGCCGTCCATGGCCACGGCGATGGCGCATCCCATCTCGATGGTGTCTAGACCGTAGTCGTCGCAGAGACGGTCGAGCCGGGCGATGGCATCCAGATCGTCGATCCCGCAGTTTGCCCCCGCCGCCCAGATGGTCTCGTACTCCGGCCCCTTGGTCAGGTAGTTGCCGCCCGCGTCCATGTAGACCCGAGAACACGTGATGGTGCAGCCGGGATGGCACGGGTGCTTGGCCAGCCCGCCGCGCTCGAGGATGACTTCACGCTGGCGCTCGCCGCTGATGCTCTCGGTACCCTCGAATTGTCCCGCGCTGAAGTTCCGTGTGGGGTAGGCACCGGCTTCATTGATTACGTTGGCAAGCGCGTTGGTGCCGTAGGTGGGCAGGGTCTCGCCGGTTACGGGATGATTCTTCAGCAACTTGGCGAATTCGCGGGACGCCGCCTTGAAGGCCTCGGGGTCGGCCGCTGCGGGACGCTTGGAGCCCGCGCTGTCGACCACGATCGCCTTCAAGCCCTTGGATCCCATCACGGCCCCCACGCCGCCTCGCCCGGCGTGACGTGTGGGCCTGTTCTCCATATCGGTGACCCCTACGGTGGCCGCCGTCATCTTCATCTCGCCGGCCTGACCGATGGTGATGTAGGTGGCCTTCTCGCCGTGTGCCTCGGTGAGCCGCGCGACCGTGTCGTAGTTGCCCAGGCCCTTGAGGTCATCCGACGGTGTGAGCTCTGCACCGTCGGCGGACACCTTCAGGGTGAACAGCTTGCCCTCCGGTGCGGCCCCCTCCACGATGATCGCGGCAACCCCCAGGTCGGCGAGCATGTCGGCACCGGTTCCGCCTGCGTTGGATTCCTTGATCGTGCCGGTAAGGGGGCTCTTCGTACCCACCGACAGGCGGCCGGAACAGGCGGCGGCCGTTCCGCTGAGCAAGCCGGGGGAGAGCACGAGCTTGTTCTCGCCGCTGAGGGGGTGACACAGCGCGTGGACCTCTTCGTGGACGATCGTTGAGGTGAGCCCCCGTCCTCCCAACCCGGCGTACTGAGGACTCACCGTCTCCTGGCTAACCTTCCCTTCAGTCATGTCGATTCGGTAGATCGAGTCCATCGGGTTCTCCTTTCTCGTGTCGGTTCGTCCAACTGGGCGTTCGCCGGGAGACCGGGATCCGCGCCCGGTCTCGGCAGCCCCGTGGTGCGGCTGTAGACAATGGCGTTGCCGTCCTTGGCGACGGCTGCAGCGACTCCGCCGCGTCGCAGGCAATACGCGGCCTTCTGGCCGAGACGTCGGGTGCAGCCCAGGGCCCGGGCGATGTCGGAGGTCTGGAATCGCTCGGGCAGCTCAGAGGGCATCAGGGAGAGCAGGTCGTCGGGGCGGCGCAGCCTGCACGTCTCCAGTATCTCGATCAGACGCCGCTCGACAACGCGCCACCCCCCGCGGCGTCTTCCTCTTCGGCCCTCGGCAACGTGCCGGATCTCCTCCTCGCGTGTCGCCACGAGCTCGATCTCGAAATTGGGGTTGGCGAGGAGTCCCGGGAAGCTCACCAGCTGGTCGAACACCTGGTCGAACCCCCTTCGCTTGGGCGACTTCCGGCGCTGACTCGGCCCGGCCGGGCCGTGGGGATATTTGACCAGCCACAGCTCCCGTGGGATCGGGTGCACAAGCCTCACACGGTGGGTGGCCGTGAGGACTCGCAGCTTCCGACGGATCGCCGAGAAGCTCCCGGTCTGAATCTCGATGATCAGGTCTCCGCGGAGCAGGTCGACGACATATCCGTCGATGGGGACCTCGAGAAGATCGCCCGGGCGGAAGCACCAGTCCTTGAGGGCTGCGTGGAGGGGCTTCTCGTTGAGCGTGCCAATGGGCATCGTAGGACCTGGTTGGCCGCCGCCGGCGGATCAGTCGAGGGTCGGGGGCACGGACGGGGTGACGATCCTCCCAGGTGGGGATGAGGCACGTCCGCGAATGGGAGGCCCGCTCACAGCACCTTCTGCATCGTGTAGCTCGTGCAGTAGAACGGCAGCTTGGCGTCCTGCCACCCGCGACTGCGAAGCGCCTCTTCGCCGACCCCCGGCAGAGGGAGCCCGATGCCGAGCCAGCGATGGCCGCGGCAGGAGCACGCGTAGGCGAAGGCGTCGAGGATGTCTTGAGCCCGCGGCCCGTCGAAGGCGTGCAGATAGGTCAACGCAATCAGCTCCTCGCAGGTGGTGTTCTTGCGCCCAACGGCGATTCCGAGCAGGTCGCGACGGTCGCTATCGGACTCCGCGGATAGGGACAGGTCCGGATTCCGTTCACTCGCGCCTGCGTGGGCTTCCACGAAGCGGAACCACTCCTCCTCGTCCTCGAAGAGGCCGAGGGTCGCGGAGAGGTCGTCCAACTGAGTCGGGCGGACGCGGATCCCGCGGGGTAGGGGAACAGCGGTACCGACGAGCTCAAGCAGGAGGCTTCGCCGTACCCCGACGCACCGGTAGCCGTGCTTCTCATAGAAGGGCCGCGCGAAGGGCGTGCCCGTTTGGACGACCGGAATCCCCTTTTCTCTTGCCCGATTCTCAAGGGCACCCAGAAGCATGCCCCCGACGCCCCTGCCGGAATGATCCGGATGGACCGCAATCCAGCTGAGCGAGGCCCGATCCCCTTCACATTGGCCGATCGAGAAACCCACGACCGTGCCGTCTTCCGCCTCGGCGACGAAGAGGGCCTCCCGGTCCCCGCGCATCCGGTCGGCGAACCGCTGACACATACGCCAGGTGTGCCGGGCAGTCTCCCGGAATGCCTGATTCGACAGGCGTACCACATCCACCAGGTCTCTCGGCTGCATCTGGCGGATCCCGTAGGCCACGGTGTCTCTATCCCTAGCTGTCGGCGGTGAGCGGGGGATGTCCCCAACGGCTCGTTTGGCAGGGAGACCGGGATGGTCGTTGCTCCGGCCGCCGGCGGGCTCCAGTCCGGTCTGTCACCCTGAGAGAGTACGTCCGGGACCTGGTGCGGATGGCGGACGCAAAATACGTCGGATGGTGTGCAAACGCAAAGGGAAAGCGACCCAGGCCGGGACGGCCTACCGGCCGAGCAGGTCAGGGGTAAGCCGCGCTTGCCGGGAGGCCGGAAAAGGTTGACTCGCGTCGGAAAATGGGCTAAATTCCTGAAGACTTGAGCAGTTGCGAAGACCAGGCCAACCCGAATGACCTGGTTCGGGGCCGCCCGGAGGCAGCCTGCATCCGAGTAGCGTGTGCCGGGGATGTCGCCGGTCGAACCGATTTTGTTTGACAACCAGGCCCTTGGGCCCTATCTTCACATCTGATCTAAACCGCTATTAGACAGGAATATGCGCTGGTTCCTTCGCTCGAGAGGGCGCCTACACCCTTTGAGCCCCAGGGGCTCTCAGTCTGGAGGCGGTAAGAGATGATATCCGGGATCTTCGCCGTTGTCTGCCTGTTCGCCGTGATCGCCGCCAAGTACCTAACCGCAGCAAGGCTTCAGAGCCTGCGACAGCGTGTGCTGGTTGCCGAGACCGACGCTCGAAAGGCCAGGGGCAAGCTGAAGGCGGTGGAGACGGACAGCTAGGTTGCCGGGAGGGGCGTGAAGACACAGGAACGCCAGAAGAAGACGCTTGAGAAACAGATCGAGAAGTACAGGAAGGAACTGGCCGAACTGAAGAAGTAGCCCAAGCCGCTGCCCGGCCCGATTCTGATCCCCTTTCGCTGCGTCTGGTGGGCCTATGCTCTGGATGTTCCTGCTTCTGACGCTTGGAGCGATCAGCTACACGATCTACCTTCTCATCGAGTTCTTCCGCGAGTCGGGCACGCTCGAGGTGCAGGAGCTGCGTCTCGAGTCGGAGAAGGAGACCGTGGAGGTCGAGATCATGCAGAACGAGGAGGCCAGGGACCAGGCCAAGAGCAGGATTGCAGAGGCAGAGACCACGGTCAAGGAGTTGCAGGCGAAGGCGGACGAGGTCCAGGGTCAGATCGCAAGGAAGAGGAAGGAACGGGAACGGCGGGGCAAGTACCGGGTGGAGTAGTCCCGCCGGAAAAGCGAAGCCCGGCCGATCGAC
>JASLMQ010000361.1 GCA_030746455.1 Candidatus Latescibacterota bacterium | reverse complement strand
ATAGTCATGCCCGGTGGCGAGATCGACGAAGGCAACGTCGCGCAGGTCGTCGGACAGAGCGGCGCCCGGGAGGTCCACGTCTCCGCCAGGTCACCGGTCCACAGCAAGATGGAGCACCGAAACCCTCGCTGCGCCATGGGTTCCGAATACAGTCCTGACGAGTATGCCTGGAAGACCACCGACGCCTCCCGGGTCAAAACCCTCGTCGCGGCTATCGGGAAGCCCTGATACCAGACAGACCACCTTCTCTGCTTCTCGCCTTTCCCTGCGGGCTCTGCGTCTCTGCGGGAGTCCGCTCTTCACAGAACCTAGCGCTCAGCCGAAGCCGAAAGGCAATTCTGATGCACCACCGAATCGGTCTCGTCGGATGCGGCGGCATCAGCCGCGTGTGGGTGAAGGCCACGGGCAGTCACCCCGATTGCGAAATCGTCCTCGTGTACGACCCCAACGAGGAAGCGTCCGCAGCGCGCGCCGAAGAAGCGGGCGCTCCTGTCGCCGCCACCTACGAGGCGCTGCTCGACTCTTCCAACGTCGACGTCGTCATCGTCTGTACCCCCACCTTCACCCACCGGGATCTCGTCGTCCAGGCGGCGGAGGCGGGCAAGCACGTCATCTGCGAGAAGCCGATGGCCCTCACCATCGGCCAGTGCCAGGACATGGTCGACGCGTGTGCCGCCGCGAACGTCAAGCTCGCCGTCGGCCACACCATCCGCTTCTGGGGAGCTTTTCTCACCACGCGCCGCCTCATCGAAGAGGGTCTGATCGGCACCCCCTGCCTGGGCCAGATCCACCGGGTCGGTTCATCGCGCTCGGGGCAGGCCGGTACGCCACCTCCCCTCCGGTCGAGGAAGCCCTGGCGGTTCGACACGCGCTATTCCGGAGGCAACATCCTCGAGAGCTCGGTCCACGAGCTGGACTTCATTCGCGCCGTTTTCGGGGACGTCGCCTCGATCTACTGCGGGATCTCCGGCAAAGAGGACTACGACGGCCACATCAGCCCCGTGATGCTGCAGGCCCTCATCAGCTTCGAGAACGGGTCATCAGTCGTGTTCCGTCAGGGCGGCATCGTGGGCCTGCCCGGTCTTGTGTACTGGGTCTCAGGCACGTCCGGCGCGCTCGCCTTCGACGGGTGGGACGACCCGGTCAAGCACCACCGCCCGGGCGCCGAGGAGCCTGAGCTCTTCCCTTGTTCCGACGTGCTCGCCTTCGAGCTAGAGCTGGCCGACCTCTTCGGTGCGATCGAGAATGACACGGAACCGGAGAACAGCGGAATCACGGGCCTCAAGAACATCGCGCTGGGACTGGCGCTGTACCGATCGATCGAGACCGGCCAGCCGATGACCTTCACAGACGGATTGCCCGACGACGTGGATCGGGACTACCAGTACCGCGGCCCCAACGCCATCAAGGAATAGAAGTTCCCTTGGCCTCAGCAATGGCCGCCTTTCCTTCTGCCCTCTGCCTTTTGCCTTCTGCCTACATCCAGAATCCTCGCGATGAGGCCCGTGCCCCTGCTTGAGCGCACAACGTGATCGGAGTACCCCATGGACAAGAGGAACCGCACTGGCGTCTACCTGACCACAAAGCTCGTCCTCGACAACCCGGACTACATCAAGGCCCTCGTCGATGGCATTGGCCTCAACCTGGCGATCCTCGGCTTCTCCGGTCAGCTACCCGAGGACGTGCTGGCCAAGAGCCCCTATGACGGCGTTCCGCTTTCCGATGAATGCCTCCACGCCATCGTCGCCAAGCATATGGACGGCGAACCGGTCGATCCACTGGAGTTCGACCAGGTGCGCGGCTCCGTCGGCCCCAGTGTAGGCGGAGCCGGGAACGACGCCGACTTCCGCAGGTCAGTCGACATCGCGCGTGAGGCCGGATGCGAGGTCTGGATCTGCAGCGGCTCCTGGACGTTGCGCCGCCTCATGTTCTGTCCATCGAACGAAGCCGTGAACGACTGGTACGAGGCCTACTATGTCCACCTCGCCACGAACGCCGGGGTCGACGGTCTCGACATCACCCACGCACGGTATCCCATGATCTCTTTCCCAAGGGGGCTCCTCGCCTGCGCCTGTGAGGACTGTTCCAAGAGCGCCTGCGAGCTCGGCTTCGATATGGCCGCCATGCGCGCGTCGATATCATCAGGTCTCGACAGGCTCGGGAGCATAGACCCGGCGCGCCTGGTCACTGCCTGCAAGGGCGGCACCGGCCCGCTCGACTTCCTCCAGGTTCTCGGCGGCGATTCCAGCATCGCCGACTGGCTCCGCTTCCGCGCCGATCTGCTCGCCCGCAACGTAAAACGGTTCCGCGATGCGGTCCATGCCGCCGCCGGAGAGGACTTCGTCTTCGGCTGCGACACCTATCCCGCCTCCCTCTCGATGCTTGTCGGCCACAATCACGCCCACTGGGCCGACTTCTCCGACTTCGCCAGTCCGCTGGTCTCCCACGTCTACCAGTTCGTCTCCCTGGGCCTCATCGAGCTGGCGCAACTCCTGAGAGGTGTCCACCCATCGCTGAGTGAGGAGGAGGCCCTCCGAATCATCTACACGGTCACAGGCTACGGCGGGATCGGCCTCCCCGAGACCGAAGCTGGCTACAATGCCCACGATCCCGACGCCCTGGCCGAGAGCATCCCGCTGACTGAGATCATCCTGCACGACCTGGTCAAGGCACGCCTGGCGCTGCCCGAGGAGATCCCGTCCTTCCCCATCATCCACGGCGAGGGCTGGCCGAAGGGAGACATCGTTGCGATCCGGGACGGGGTCTTCGAGACCGGCCACAACGGGATTATGTGGCAGGGTACCTCGGAACTCGTGACATTCGACCTCAAGAAATAGCCAGGCTTTCAAGACATATACTACTGGAGCACAAAAGGTTACGCCATTCATGTCCTGCTCGGCAGCCACAGCAATCCGAGAAGGCTTCTTCCTTCATTTGGGGGTTGACAGACCGAAAATTGCAGTTATATTACTTCCGTCCTGAAGGCCTACTCATAGGCTTCCGGGATGCGGACTTCAGTCACCGTCGGGGGTGGCTTGTAGGACGTAATAGGCTCAGGTGAGAGGTCCTCGCTGAGGACCAACGCGTACTCGGCCATCCGTTAACATGGCCATCTGGGGCCCTGGCTAGTAGCCCTGTCGGGAGGGTCCATCGTCAGTTCTGTCTCCCGAAGAAGCCCAGATGCGTCTGCGCCGATGCGACGCCACCTGGGCTTTTGTGTTTGTGATCGACAGTACAGAGAAATGCCCGCCGGTTCCGGACCTGGCAAAGTCGACAACCGACGGGCGGAGTGAAGCGGCGACCTGTTGCGGATCATCATCTGTCTAGCCCTGTCGAAGCGTGCCACCCCCTGCAAGTTCGGAGCATGTACCTGATCACCAAGCTCAATGACTGGATGCCCCTTAATTGCGCACCGTGGCGCGGTCTGCTCCAAGGCAGGGTTAGTCCCTCCCTCAACCACAAGGAGCCGAAGATGCTTCTCTATCGGAGAGTGCAAATCCTGTTTCTTCTGGGCCTCTTTGCGGAGGAACTCATCACTCGGCCTGTCGACCTTGGGGCGCAACCCAGGTACGAGCTAAGGGTCGTGGAAGGCGATGGTCAGGGGTGGTACAGAGGCAAGCCACTGCCAAATCTAGTGAAGATCGAGATAAGGAAGAAGCAGGCGACGGCAGGGGACTCCTCTGTTGCGATTGCCGACAATTGCGAATGCAATGAGTTGCGCCTTCAATTCTGGCCTCTGCCCGATGGCAAGGCCTCTGGACAGCGTGGGCCCTTCCAGGCTCAACCAAGGTTGGAGACGTCCCCAGACGGAAGCAAGCGATGTGTCGCCACCGATGCCTGGAAACTCAGTGACGATCTAGGAAACCAATACATGGACGTGCAGGTGCTCGACACAAACAACAAGGGCGCCGCACAGCCGCTCCTCCTGAGGGCCTATGCCCATCAACCCCCAGGTCTAACTTTCGCAGCATTCTTCCCCAGAGGGGAACTCGTTGACACGCTGAAGGTAGTGGGTAGGGATACCATTAGGGCAGATCTGGAGCGCGTCAACGGCATGTTTGGGGTGGAGTACCCGATCATACGAACAGAGAGAACAAGTGTCAGATTGATTGGCATGACGTCCTTCGGGCGCCCAGGGCGCGAGCTTTATCTAGGTCTTGTCTTGTTCCCCTTCTCCTTCTGGTCCTCGCCAGGATTGGTCATCGAGAGCCCAGTCCGGCTCAGCGTTGGCGCGTACTTCGGCCAGGACCGACCATCTCATGTGGGTTTGGCTTTGGGTGTCGATGGAACAAGCATACTCCCGAGCTTCGTCAAGGCCATACTCCCGAGCCCCTGAGGTCCTGCTACACCCCCCCACATGGAGTCCTCACAGCCCTGTGAGTCGGCCCGACGGGTCCCCTGTCTCTCTCGGACTGGGGATCTGCCCGACAACGACCCACCACCAAGGGCGCAACTCCCGTTGCGCCCTGTCTCTATGCGCACTATATTGCGCGCTGCCCATATGCGGGACCCGTCCGGCCTGCCGCCAACGCGCGTACGCCTCGCAGCGCTGGGGACTACCCGCTCCCATACCCAGGCTCTATCTACCAGATCTCGTAGCCGGCCACCCGAAGCCGATCCCGGCTCGCCGCCTCTCGTTCGCGTCTTTCGCGTTTTTCGTAGTTTCGATTCTTGCTGTTCGGGATAGGCAATCGCCCCCACCCCTCAGGAGTTCCCATACCATGCCACGCCCCAACATCCTCTACATCCTCGCCGACGACCTCGGCTGGGCCGACCTGAGCCTGCACGATTCGCCCATCCGCACCCCCAACATCGACCGGCTCGCACGCGAGGGAGTGGAGCTCACCCAGCACTACGTCTGCCCCATGTGCACGCCCACCCGGGCCTGTCTGCTCACGGGCCGACACCCCGGGCGCTTCGGGTCCCACGCCACCGTGCCCTCCAACGCCCCCGTCCTCCCCGACGGCTACCCCACCATGGCCACCGTCCTCCGCGATGCGGGCTATGACACCGGCCTCTTCGGGAAATGGCACCTCGGGTCCTTGCCCCGCTTCGGGCCCAACCAGTTCGGCTTCAACAAGGGCTATGGCAGCCTGGCCGGCGGCGTCGATCCCTACAACCACCGCTACAAGCGGGGCGAGTTCTGCGTCACCTGGCATCGCGACGGCCAGCTCGTCGAGGAGCGCGGGCACGTCACCGACCTGATCGGCCGCGAGGCGGTCCAGTGGATCGAGACCCGCGACCGTCCATGGTTCTGCTACGTCCCCTTCACCGCGGTCCACATCCCGATCAAGCCCACACGGGCCTCGCTCAGCGAGTACGAGTTCGAGCACTTCGATGACGATCCGGACAAAGACGCCTCCTACAAGAAGTACGCCGCCTACACCACGCACATGGATCACGCCATCGGCCAGCTGCTCGAATCGCTCGAGCGCCTGTGCCAGCGCGAAGAGACCATCGTCGTGTTCTCCTCCGACAACGGGGCCGTCAACGACACCCCCATCCACGCCACGGACAAGTACCCCGGCTGGCAGGAGGCCTATCCACGCCTCGGCTCCAACCTGCCCTACCGCGGTGTCAAGGCTCAGATGTACGAGGGAGGGATTCGCACACCGACCCTCGTGAACTGGCGCGGCACGCTGGCTCCCCGGAAGATGGATCACCCCGTGCACGTCACCGACTGGATGCCCACCTTCACGAAGCTCTCCGAGGCCAGACTCCAGCACGATCCGCAGTGGGACGGCACGGACATCTGGCCCCTGATCACGGGCGAGGCCGAGCGCATGGACGATCGGTGCATCTTCTGGAACTTCAGGGGAGCCGCGAAGCTCGGCGTGCGCTGCGGCGACTGGAAGCTCATCTCCACGCCCGGAGAGAGGTCGGACGAGGGGGAGCTGTTCAACATCGCCGAGGACCCCTACGAAGAGATTGAGGTCTCCGCCGATCACCCGGAGAAGGTCAAGGATCTCGGCGAGATGATCCGCCAGCAGCGCGAGCTGGACGACACCTCCCGGCGGGACGACGTCGACTCCCCGCTGATGCCATAGATCGTAAGCAGCCGGTGACACGGGTAGGGTTGCAGGTTCTCGCCGGTGTTCCAACCTGCACGCTCTTCGTGCCAGCCCCCAATCATCGGGCTTGGGAGCTCCACCATCGGTGTCTATCCGTGTTCATCCGTGGTAAGGTTTTGACCTGTTGGGCCTCGACCACATCGCTATGGAGAGGTAGGATATGACCGCAGTCAGAATCGGCGTCATCGGCGCATCCGGACGAGGGGGGATGGCGAAGCACTGGCACGATCCGAAGGGACGCTCCGTCGTCGTAGGCGCCGCCGACGTGTCGGACGGAAGCCTCGAATGGTTCCGCAACAACGTCAACGACCAGGGCTTCACCACCAACGACCACCGAGCCCTGCTCGACAGGGACGACGTCGACGCGATTGCCGTGATGAGTCCCGACTTCACCCACGAGCAGTACGTCTGCGACGCCCTCGAAGCCGGCAAGCACGTCTTCTCCGAAAAGCCCATGGCCATCAGCACCGAAGGCTGCGATCGGATGCTCGAGGCATGGG
>JASLMQ010000360.1 GCA_030746455.1 Candidatus Latescibacterota bacterium | reverse complement strand
GGAGGCAGGCTGCGACGGGTATGTGTCAAAGCCGATCGACACCCGTGAACTGCCCATAACCATCCGCCAATTCCTGGACCAGAGGTCCGAGAACGCCCACTCAGAAGAGAGTTGAGGCATGCCCAATCCCACGGTACTGGTTGTCGATGACAATCCGCAGAACGTCGAGCTTCTGGAGGCCTATCTCATCCCGGAGAAGTACGAGGTGGTCACTGCTTACGACGGCGTGGAGGCCCTCGAGAAGGTCAAGGAGTCCCCTCCGGACATTGTTCTGCTGGATATCATGATGCCCCGGATGAACGGCTACGAGGTCTGCAAGACCATGAAGGACAGCGAGGAGACACGGTTCATACCCATCGTGATGGTCACGGCGCTCAAGGAACTGGACGACAAGATCCAGAGCATCGAGGCCGGGGGCCGATGACTTCCTCACGAAGCCGTTCAACAAGCTCGAGCTCCTCACACGAATCAAGTCGCTGATCCGCGTGAAGATCCTTCACGACGAGCTGGAACAGAGCTATCTGGAGCTAAAGGAGCTGCAGGACACCAAAGAGCACCTCACTCAGATGATCATCCACGACCTCAAGAATCCGCTTACGGGGATCAAGGCAAACCTGGAAATCGTGGGCATGGAGGAGCTCCAGGAGACTCAGGAATGCCTCGACGCTGCCCAGCGGAGCTGCGATCTCCTCTTCAACATGATCCAGGACCTCCTCGACATCTCGAAGATGGAGGAAGGGCAACTCACCCTGAACCTGGAAACCATCGGGGTCGCTGAAGTGATCGAGCCCGTTGCCGCGGAATTCGACCAGCCCGCGCGCGCCGAGGACAAGGAGATTCAGGTGGAGATTCTCGCCGATGTCCCCTCGGTCTCGTTCGACCGGAACCTGATCTATCGCACCCTTTCCAACCTGCTCATCAACGCCATTAAGCACACCGCACGAGGCGGCGTGATCACCATCGGCGCTCAGCAGGAAGACGGCGTGGTCCAGGTCCGAGTGTCCGACACCGGGCAGGGGATTCCGCTGGATTCCCTCGAGAAGATCTTCGACAAGTTCGGTCAGGTCGAGAGCCGGCAGCGCAGCGGTACGGGCCTGGGTCTGACCTTCTGCAAGATGGCGGTGGAATCGCACGGGGGGAGGATCTGGGCGGAAAGCGAAGAGGGGAAGGGCAGCGTATTCACCTTCGAGCTACCGATTGAGGCGGAGGCCCCCGCGTAAACCTCGGCCCCCTTAGCGCAGAAACACATCGGCCCTCCGAGGACGCACTCCTCAGAGGGCCGATCTCATTGCGGGTGCCAGTGGCTCGCCCGGCGATCTAGAGATTGATGAGCGATTGCAGGTTGAGCAGCCGTCGCCGCTCGAATCCGCCGATTCCATCGGGCTGATAGGTGAACTCCACCTCCCAGATCACGGACACCTTCCCGACCGGCTCGAACCCGAAGCGGTAGCCGTACCGCATCGATGGGGAAGCCTCGAAGAACCCCCTGTCTCCGTCCTCCCGTCGGTGGTTCTCGTAGTAGGCCTCGACCAGGGAGACCCGCGGGATGGCTTTCAGCATGGCGGAACCCAGCGAGGCACGTGCCTCCAGCCTTCGGTCTCGGGCCACGCGGCCGGTCAGGTGCTGGTAGGATGCGCCCGCTTGGAGCAGGGGGCCCATTGAAAGCCGGAGGTCACCGAAGATCCCGCGCAGCGTCATGTCCGTCACGGCGGCCTCACCGGTCACGATGGCCCCCGCGGTGTCCACGGCCGCCCGCCTCAGTTCGTAGAGTGCGTCGAAGTACGCGGGCGAGAAGTGGCCCCGTATCCAGCGGTATTCCCCCTGGAACGAAAGCCCGCCCAGAGTCACTTGAAGGCCCGGACCGCTCAGCCCGGTTCCGCTCCCCGGTCCCTGCAGGGCCCGCGAGGCCTCCCCGTAAAGCCGCACGCGCGCCCGGGGGCCGTCCACCAGAGGGTACGACACATCCACACCGAACGCCCCGTACGGATCCTTATCGAGGTCGGCACGCAGGGAGTCCGGCAACCCGCTGAGCTGGTCCGTATCGACCACGACCGTCGCACCCACGGTGAGAGGCCCCGGAGGGGCAACCTGAACCCGCCCCCCCACAACCGGCCCGCCACCGTCCAGATCCAGGAGATGGTTCACCACCCCACGAATCGTCAGGCGCCCGCCGGCCAGCCCCCTGATCTGGAGGTCCAGTCCCGTCCGCTTCTCGCCCGGAGCGCCCAACGTATTCCGGTAGTCGCGCATGATCAGGCCCTGCCCCAGCGTCACCGACGACAGATCACCGATCTTCACATAGACCCGATCCTGCGGATCCTCCACTCGGCCGTACCGGATGGTGTGGATCTTTCGGAACAGGCTTTCCAGGCCCTTCCGACGGCTCGAGAAATCCCATCCCAGGTCGCGGAAACGTCCCTCCTGGTCCATAAAGAGCTCGAGGTCGAACACCGCCTCCAGCTTCCCCGACCGGAAACGGGGTTGCAGGTCCAACCGCTGCCATTGCGCCTCCCCCACGGTCACCGTGCCCAGGAGGGCCGAGAAGGAAGGCCCATGCCCGGCCGTCTCCTGTGCCAGGGCTGTACCCGCGCCTGCATATGCCAGAATACCGCAAAGCCACCATCGTCCGATCACGGTCTCCCCCAGTTCGCTCGACATCCGTTGCTCGTCGCACCTCGTTTCACTATAAGCCAACCCGGCCCTGTCGGTCAAGCCCTTCCCCCCGGAGGCCCGAGCGTGTTGACATCCCGTCCTCCGGCTGGTATACTTCGCCGGCCCCCGCAAGGAGGTGGCAACGAGCCCCGAGACCCAATGCTGGACCAAGCCCTGACCCCGATGCGGATCATCACAGGACATCTGAAGGGACGGACGATACCCTTCAGCACCAGAAAGTACGGCAACGCGCGCACCACGTCGGGTCGCGTCAAGGAGGCGGCATTCTCCACGCTGGGACGCGACCTGGAGGGAAGGAGATTCCTCGACCTGTGCGCCGGCTCCGGGCAGATCGGCCTGGAGGCCTGGAGCCGCGGCGCTTGCGTGGTGATCAACGAACCCGATCCTGCTCGGCACCGCCTCATCGTCGGCCTGATCGAGTCCTGGCAGCTGGTCGAGCGCATGCAGGTCCACTCGGCTCCGGCCGGGTGTCTCCTGGCCGCGCTGGAAGCCGAGGGGACGCCATTCGACATCATCTATCTCGACCCGCCCTACGAGGCGCAGGTCGAGGGGGCACCGGCTGCCTGCTGGATGCTCACGCGGCTGGCCGAGTCGCCCCTCGTGTCGGACGGATGTGCGGTGATGGTGCAGCACGGTCCGAGAACCGAGTTGCCCCCGGCGTCCGGCCGGCTTGCTCAGGCCCGGCAGAAGAAACACGGAGACACCGTCCTGACCCTCTACAGGGCCGATCGGCCACCCCTCACAGCGGATGAGCCCGCGGGATCCCCCTGCGGTTCGGGACCTTGACAATCAATCCGGGACACCTATCTTATCAAGGCTCCACGCAAGAGCTGCCTTCACCGACGATTCCTGAGTTCACCAAGGGAGCAATACGAATGGACCCACTGAGCGCGGCTGTGGATTTCCGGCCTCGGAGCAGGCATCTGGCAATGGGAGGCGTCCCCTGGCTGCCCCGCATCACCGACAAGGCGCGCGCCAAGCTCCAGGGCACCATCGGCGACTACATCTACCCGTGCCCGGCCGACAAGAAGTTCCTCGAACGTCTGGGTATCTCCGCCGAGGAGTTCACCGAGATCATTGCCTCCTGCACCACCGACGAGGAGGTCATCGCACGGGTCAAACCCATCCACGAGAAGGCTGCCCAGGGCTCCGCC
>JASLMQ010000359.1 GCA_030746455.1 Candidatus Latescibacterota bacterium | reverse complement strand
GTCCGAACAGTCGGCCCTGGCTGCCGGGCTATCCAGCCTGGTATCGGGCCTGGCCTTCCTCCTTCTTCTGGCTGCCCTGCTCCGGCGCCCGGACGTGGCTGGGACGACGAGCAGAGGCGCTGTTCTGGTGACGGTGTTTCTGGTCCTGGCGGCGTCGACCCCCGCCGTGGCGAGCCACTTCGTCAGCGGGATGGACACGGCCTTCGCGCTGGCGTGCCTTACCGGGTACATCCTTATCTACCTGCGGGCAGAGCGGAAGGCGGGCAGGCTTGGAACCGTGTCGATGGGGATCGTCGGCGGCCTGGCCTTTGCCGCCAGGCCCGATCTGCTGGTTTACACCCTTTCCGTCCCGACAGGCATGGTCGTGCTGGGGCCCGATCGCGAGGCACGGCGAAGGGGCGTACAGATTCTCGTGCTTGCGGCGGCGACGGTCGGTGCGCAAATCCTGGGCACCTGGACCTTCCTTCATTCCCCTCTGCCGCTTTCGTTTTACGCGAAGGGGGTGAGGGGCTACGGGGAGGCCTTCGCCTCGCATTACCGACTGGTGCCGTTCGTCCAGTTGGCCCACTACCTGGGGGCCACCTGGCCGTTTCTGGCGATTATCGGCCTGGACCTTTGGGTCAACCGGGACAGGAAGAGGACGCGTGTCTGGGTGGCGGAGAGGGCATTGCTTGCCGCCACCTGCGTGTTCATCCTCTACTACACCTTCTTCGTCCTGCAGATCATGCATCGCCCGCAGCGCTTCTACTACCCCTCACTGCCAGCTCTGGTCTTCCTGGCAGCGCAGGGCATAGGGAGGCTGGCGGGGATGATCCGCCCCCGCCTCTCTGCTGCGGTCGAACGCCTGCCGCGCTGGACGGGGACCGCCTTCACGATCCTGCTGGGCGGCCTGCTCATCCGTCCCGCCTTGACCGCGGCGGTGGACCTCCGCCGGGAGGTCGCCCTGGGCCGATTCCTGTACTTCGATGTGGCAGCCAACGTGGCCGATCGGTACGACGACTACTGGTACGAGCTGGTTGCCTTCTCCGAGCTGCCGGACGACCTGGTGATCGCCACGACCGAAATCGGCAGGCCGGCCGCGCTGAATCCCCGCAAGACCATCGTCGACCTGACCGGTCTGAACGACAGGACCTTCGCGCACGACGGATTCTCCGCCGCCAGGGTCCTCACGGTGGACCAACCGGATCTCATTTACATGCCGCACCCTCACTACCAGGAGATGGCGACCCAGCTGATCGAGCATCCCGAGTTCGCGGCCCGGTACGATCACTTCACCGCGTCGGATCTCCGCGCTGAGATGGGCATCGCGATCAGGCGAGACAGCGATTACTATCGCCGCATGCGCGCGGTCGTGCACGAGGGAGCCCTCCGCCGGCGGTGGGATTGATCGGCACCACGCCGGTTGCTCGCCACGGACCCCGGCCGAGTCACCAAGAGAGACCACAGCGATGGTATATGGAGTACTAGCACGGATCGATCCGGCCAACAGGCGACTGATCCTGGCGCTCTGCCTGGGTCAGATCGGGCTGATCGCGCTGCCCCTGCTCAAGTTCGACACGGCCGTGTCGCTGATCGGGGTCCTGGTCGTCTACTCGATCGTGGGGGTGTTCGGGTCGGTGACCCTGGCGCTGCTCTACCTCTGTCTTGTGTCGGCGGTGGTGCCCACCCAGTTCTTCGACGACCATCTCCTCTTGCCGCTTGACTTCAAGTTCTACGAAGGTCTCCTGGTGGTGGTCTTCGGGCTGGCCGGCGTGTCGTGGATGCAGGGGCAAAGACTCGGATGGGTGCGGCGCACCGAGTTGGATCGACCTGTCATCGTACTCCTGGCCCTGGTGGTTGCCTCGATGGGCATCGGTCTGGCCTACGGCCAGGATGTGATGCAGATGCTGCGCGATGTGCGGTTCCCCCTGTACTACGCCCTGTTCTTCGTCGTAACCGGGTTCTTCTCCCTGCGCAGAGGCGTGACCTTCCTGTCGGTGGTGGTGCTCTCGGCCACGGTGGTGGGTGTGGAGTACCTGATCGAGTTCCTGCAGACGATCAACCTGTCCATCGCGGGCGGCTTCTTCAGGGTGGCGCGGACAGAGGGCCTCCTGCTGCCCATCGGCGTACTGGTCGCCACGGCCGCCCTCCTGTTCGACTCCTCGCCGGTTCGTCGTTCCCTGTGCGCGCTGGCCATGGTACCGATCGGACTCGCTCTGGTGCTGACCATGGGTCGGGGGATGTGGGTCTGCCTCATCACCGGGATCCTGTGCCTCGCGGCCCTGGTCACGGTCGATCGCCAGATGCGCGGGAGGCGCGCCAGGCGGCTTGCGCTGCTGGTGATGATCCCGCTCGTGATCTTCGGCACGGGTACCCTCTTCGAGAAGATCACCGGCGCCGGACTGGGATCGATGGCCGTCCGGCGTCTTCAGGGCGCCGTCCAGCTTGAGGGTGGTGGCGAGACGCTTGTGGGGAGGCTGATCGCCTACGGGGTGGCGGTAGAGCGGATCCGCGAGCGGCCCGTCCTCGGCGGCGGCCACGGGGCGACGGTGACCTATCTGCGGGCCGACGAGACCGGGTCCTACACCTACATGTTCACATCGGGAAAGGTCGACAACCTCTATCTGACGCTCATGATGCGGATGGGGGTGGTCGGTCTGGTGGCCTTCCTGTGGGTATTCGCGAGGGGATTGAAGCTGGCCTTCCGGCTGTTTCGGCGAACGGAATCCGTACATAGGCGTTTGATCGGTGCAAGCTTCTTCGCCGTGTACGCTGCGATGCTGGTCTATGGGATGGTCGACTCGACGATGATCGGGAACCGGCTGATCTTCTTCCACGCCATCTTCCTGGGCCTCCTGGCTCGGGAGTATGGCGAGGAGGGGTGATATGGCCCGGGTCACGGCGGTGGTGGTGAACTGGAATGCCGGCGGCCAGCTCGGAAGATGCGTGGAGTCGCTCCTGGCTCGGGACGAGGGCGACGCCCCAGAGGTCGTGGTGGTGGACAATGCCTCGGTAGACGGCAGTGTCGAGGCGCTGGGGCCGATGCGAGAGCAGGTGAAGGTGGTTCAGACCGGACGGAACCTCGGATTCGGACGCGCGGTCAACCGGGGGGTGGCGTCGTCGGTGGGTCCCTACGTGGCGGTGCTGAATCCCGACGTGGTGCTGAAATCGGATTCGCTCGGCAAGATGGTGAATTTTCTTGAGCGAAGCCCTGATTCGGCCATCGTCGGGCCCCGGCTTCTGGACAGCCGGCGCCGGGTCCTGGCGACGTGTGGTCTCCGACCCAATCTTGCGGGCGAGGTCTGCCGTAAATTCTTGTTGCATCTGGTTTTCCCATTTCTTAAAGTCCGCCGCCGATTCCCCCGCGTCGCCAGCCCGGTGGGTTGGGTGACTGGGGCCTGCTTCGTTGCCCGGCGGTCCGCTCTGGAAGCGATCGGTGGGATGGACGAAGCGATTTTCATGTACTATGAAGACGTCGATCTCTGCCTGCGCCTGAAGCAGCGGGAATGGGGCGTGTACCATCTGCCCGATGCCGAGGGGGTTCACCTGGGCGGGCACAGCTCGAAGCAATCCCTGGAGCGGATGCTCGTTGTGAGCGAGGCCAGCTACGCCTATTTCGCGGAGAAGCATTACGGCCTCGCCGCAGCCCATCTGCTGTCGGCCCTCAGGCCGTTCGAGATGGTTCTCAGGACCGTGCTCTGGGGCTGCGTGTTCGTCGCGGTTCCCGGGAGAAGGGACGAGGCACGGACCCGGCTACGAGCCTATCGCAGGATCCTGGCGGAAGGCGTCGGGGGATTCCTGAAGCCCGGTGATGATCCTGAGGGAATGGAGAGGATCGCATGATCCCGATCTTCCGGCCGTGGTTTGGTGAAGAGGAGGTCCAGGCCGTGCGGGAGGTGCTCCTGTCGGGCTGGGTCGGACCGGGTCCCAAGGTCGAGGAGCTGGAGTCGGCGTTCGCCGACTACGTTGGCGTTCGGTTCGCCGTGAGTGTCAACTCCTGCTCCTCGGCCCTCTTTCTTGCCCTCAAGGTCCTTGGTGTGGAGGGGGGAGAGGTCATCTCCACGTCGATGACCTTCGTGGCCACGAACCACGCGATCCTGCAGAACGGCGCGACTCCGGCCTTCTGCGACATCGAGCCCGATACCCTGAACGTGGACCCCGCGTGTGTGGCCGAGGCGATATCCGAGCGGACCTCGGCCGTGGTCGTGATGCATTTCGCCGGGCACCCGTGCGATATGGATCCCATCCTCGAGGCGGCCGGCTCAAGGGGCATCCCCGTGGTGGAAGATGCGGCCCACGCCACGGGAACGCGCTACAAAGACCGCATGGTGGGCGCCTTGGGAACCATCGGGTGCTTCAGTTTCCACGCGGTGAAGAACCTGTCCACCTGTGACGGCGGGATGCTGACCACGGACGATCCGGATCTGGCGGAGCGGCTGAGGTTGCTTCGATGGATGGGCATATCCAAGGATACGTGGGAGCGCTTCGGCAAGTCGGAGGTAGGCCGGTCGTGGGACTACGAGGTCGATGAGGCCGGGTACAAGTGTCAGATGAACGACCTCAACGCGGCAATCGGGCTGGTTCAGCTGGGGAAGTTGGAGTCCGCCAACGCCCAGAGGCGCGAGGTGGTTGCTGAGTACGGGCGAGCGTTCGCGGACCTCCCCTGGCTCAAGCGCCCTACGGTGAAGGACTACGCACGGAGTGCCCACCACGCCTATGTCGCGCAAGTCGCAGACCGGGACGGGCTGATCGATCACCTCGCCCGCAACGGGGTCACGGCCGGCGTCCACTACAAGCCGAATCATCTCTACTCGGTCTATTCGCCGTACCGCCGTCCCCTGCCGGTGACCGAGTCGGTCTGGCGGAACCTGATCACCTTACCGCTCTACCCCAGCATGACCGACGCGGATGTGGCCCAGGTGATATCGGCCGTGCGGGGCTTCCGCCCCAACGGCTCGCCTTCGGTTGGGTGATCCGCAGCCCCAGAGGAAACGGCCGTGCCGTCCTCAGTCCTTACTTTCGCAGGCACGCTCGGGGTTGCCCTCTGCCTGACCCCCCTCCTGCGCCTTCTCGCTCTGCGTGGTCGTCGACCCGACGAACGCGACTCCGGGCGGGTGCCCACCACCGGCGGGCTGGCCATCTTCGCCGCCGTCTCTCTCGTCTACCTCGTCCTTCCACCCTCACTTCCCGCAGGCTTCTGGTTGGGCGCCCTCGGGGTGGTCCTGACCGGCCTTATCGACGATTTCCGGCCTCTGAGTCCCATCTGGAAGCTGGTCCTGCAGGTCGTATCGGTCACCCTCGCCGTGGCCTTCGGCGTGCGCCTCCAGGCCTTGGGGATTCCGCTGCTGGACGCCCTGCTCACGGGCTGCTGGCTCGTCTGGATGTGCAACGCCCTCAATGTGCTCGACATGATGGATGGCCTCGCCGCGGGTGTCGGCGCCATCGCCTCGGCGGCCCTGGCGGGTCTGGCGCATCTGGCGGGTGCGCCGAACCTGGTCCTGCTGGGCGCGGGGCTGGCCGGCGGTCTTTCAGGCTTCCTGGTCTACAACGCCCATCCGGCCAGGATCTATATGGGGGATTCCGGTAGTCTGTTCACGGGATTCGTCCTCGGCGCGATGGCCGCAGGGATCTCGGGGCATCTTCCTCCTGTACAGGGCCTTGTTTGTCCCCTGATGATCCTCGGTGTACCGTTCTTCGAGGCGGCGTTCCTCTGTGTGGTCCGCCCCTTGCGCGGGGTTCCCGTGATGCAGTCCAGCCCCGACCACGTGGCCCTGCGTCTGGTTGCGCGGGGGTGCTCGGTCCGTGGGGCCGTATGGCGTCTCTACGCCTCCAGCCTCGTTCTGGCGGCCCTGGGTCTTCTGGGGGCCCGGGGACCGGCTTTCGGGTGCTGGCTGATCCTGGGTTGCGTCTCGATTCTGGCGCTGGGATCCGGGTTCTGCCTGGCCCGCATCGACGTGGAGAGGGCATGAGCACGGGTCTTCGTGCGGCGATGGTGCGCGGGGTCTCGTGGACGGGACTGGCGCAGGTCTTCGGATACGCTGCCAGCCTCGTGGCCATCGGGGCGTCGGCCCGCTACCTCGAGGCCAGGGCGTTCGGAATCGAGGCCGCCGCAGCGGTCGTGGTGGGGGTCTGGACCATCGCGGCCGACCTGGGGCTGGGGCGGGCCCTGGTGCAGCGCCGCGATGTGGTGGCGTCCCATCTGACGGGGGCCTTCTGGGTGGGGCTCGCCGGATCGCTCCTGTGCGCGGCACTGCTGTGGGGCACGGCCCGGTTCTGGAGCGGTCTCTTCTTCGGCGATCCCGGCCAGATGGCCGCGGTTCTACCCACGATGGGCTTGGGCCTGGTCTTCGCGGGCTTCGGGGCCGTTCCCCGGGCGCAGATGGAACGCGCGTATCGGTTCGGTGCCTTGGCGTGGGTGAGCCTGTGCGCCACCGTCTGCTGGGGGGTGACGCTGGTGGTGCTCGCGATTGCGGGCGAGGGCGTGTGGAGCCTGATCTGGGGCTACGTGGCGCGGTGTGCCGTTCTGGGGCTCGGACCGTGGGTCCTGAACCCCGTGTGGGTCTTCACGCGGTTCGGCCCTCGGGACGTGGGTCCCCTGCTCGGGTTCGGATCGAAGTGGGTCGGCTCCCACCTGGTGGGCTACTTCCAGCAGAATCTGGACTACTTCCTGATCGGTCGATTCCTCGGCAGCGGGGCCCTGGGCTACTACGCCCTGGCCTATCGGGTGATCGCCCTTCCCCAGACGCGACTCACGCAGGTGATATCGCGGGTGACGTTCCCGGCCTTCTCGTCGCTGCAGAACGATCTTCCCAGGCTCGGACGAGCCTATCTGAGCACGGTACGGTTCGTGTCTCTGCTGGTCTTCCCGATGATGGCCGTCTTCGCGCTGGCCGCCGACCCGGGGATCCCTCTGTTGATGGGGCCGGAAAAGGCCCTCGTCGCCCCTCTCCTGGTGCTGCTCTGCCCGGCGGGGGCCGCGCGTGCCGTCGCGGCGGCAGTCGGGCTGATCTTCTTCTCCACGGGGCGTCCCGGGCTCGCCCTGATGTGGAACGTCGGCGGGGCGCTGTTCATGCTGCTGGCGGTTCGCCTGGGTGTCGGTTGGGGTGTCGAAGGCGCGGCCGTGGCCGTGAGCGCCGGCGCGGTCTTGCTTACCCTGGTATCGCAGTCGATCGCGAACCGGCTCGTCGACCTGCGAATCATCGACTACGTCAGGTCGCTGCTGCCGGCCGCGGCCTGCGGTGCCAGCGTGCTGGTGGTCGGTGGTGCCGCGAAGTGGCTGGCCTTCGGTCGTGTGGACGACCTCGTGCTCCTGGGATTGTGCGCCCTCGCCGGCTGTGTCGGGTGTGTGTTGTCTCTGCTTCTGCTCACGCCGGAGGTGACGCGGGAGGGAACCGGCATGGTCAGGCTCCTCTGGTCGCGGGATACGGCGCAGAACGGCGAGGCGGATGCCCATGGCTGATCCCCTGCATCGGTCGGGATCCGTCTGAGCGACCCTCGGGTCAGGAAGCGTGTGGATGCTGCCCAATCTCCTCATTATCGGCGCACAGAAGTGCGGAACGACATGGCTGGCCAGGATGCTGGGACAGCATCCCGATGTCTTCATGGCCGAGGAGGAGATCCACTTCTTCGACAAGGCGCACAACTTCGCGAGGGGCACGGCCTGGTACGAGAGCCACTTCGCGGCGGCAGCAGGCCAGAGCGCTGTCGGGGAGAAGACCCCCGACTACCTGTGGGCCGAGGGCCGAGGTGCGGAAGGGCACCTGCCCCAGGTCCATCGCAACCTCCACGCGTGTTTGCCCCACGCGCGGCTGGTCGTGGTGCTGAGGGACCCGGTGGCGCGCGCGATCTCGGCGGCGAAGCACCTGATCCAGACGGGCCGCGTGTCTCCGCTGGTCCGGATCGACGATCTGCTCGCTGGGGATCTCGCCTCGATCGCTGAGCGGCATGGGGTGTTCGGGCAGGGGAACTACCACGGCCTCCTCAGCGCATATTGCGATCTGTTCGATCGCGACCAGATCCTGGTGCTGATCCTGGAGGAGGACCTGGCTCCTGATCCGGCCGTGGGGCTGGGGCGGGTCTGTGAGTTCCTGGGGATCGATTCCGGGTGGACCTTCGAGGGCATGGACGAAAGGGTCAACTCCTTCTCTAGCTCGAGGGTGCAGCTCGTGGCGAACTACTGGCTCCCGTTCCTGTCTCCGGTCTGGAACCGGTTGGGACGCCTCCTGCCGGTAGCGCGGTACGTCCCGGGCGCAGGCACACTGGAGCAGCTGTACGCGCGCTACGCCCAGGAGAACGAGGGGCTGTCCGATCTGCTCGAGCGTCCGCTGCCCAATTCGTGGCAGGGCGTGCCGTGACCTGCTTCTGATACCCCGATCTCTGGAGGGAATGGGGCTCTCACGCGTGCAGATTGGTCTGGCGGGACCTTCAGGACCTCTCCGGTGGGGCCTGAAGGTGTATCCCCCCGCTGAAGCTGAAGTTTAGGGCCATTGCGATGGGACCTTTCATGTTGATTTCCACCATTCGTATACGTATATTGGGAAGGTTGTACGGGGCTTGAGAGCGCTATTCGTCTCCAACTATGGGCTTCGGGCCGCGCCTAGCCGCACTCGCGTTTTCGCGTACGTGCCCTTCATGGAATCCTCTGGGGTCCGTGTCGATCTGGCCGTGGTCGTGCCGGACCGGTTGTTGAGCTGGGGGGAGGGGCGAGGTGCGCTGCGTCGGGCGGCGTACTATCTCAGGGCGACCTGGCGGTCGTTGATGATCGGCCTCCGGTGCGCATTCGGCGCCTCGCGGTATGACGCCGTCCTGATGCAAAGGGTGATCTTTCCCCCGCCCGTGCCCAGGTTGTTGAGGCGCCGCCGCCGCCGAATCGTCTACGACTTCGACGACGCCATCTTCACCACACACGACCCGGGTGAGGACTGGGCGGCCCGCATTCAGACATGGTATCATCGGCGCGGACTGCCGGCCATGCTCGCGTCGGCGTCGCACACCGTCGTCGAGAACGACTACACGCGCGCCTATGCCCAGGCGCACTGTCCGGCGGTCTCGATCATCACCGGACCGATCGACACCGATCGGTACTCGCCCGGCGCGTTCCGCGAAGCGCCCGACCCGATCGTGCTGGGCTGGATCGGCAGCACCACGACGGAGCGCTACCTCGATCAGATTCGGGACCCCCTGGAGGCGCTGAGCCTGAGACACCCGGGCCTCGGGTTGCTCCTGATCGGGGCGCAAGCCTTCGAGGTCGGAGCGATGTCGGTCGAGCGATTGGACTGGGACCTCGACACGGAGGTGTCGGCGCTCCGGCGGATCGACATCGGACTGATGCCGCTTCCGGACAACCCCTGGACGCGGGGCAAGGGGGGCTACAAGCTCCTGCAGTACCTGTCGATGGGCATTCCGGCGGTGGCCAGCCCCGTGGGGATCAACCGCGAGATCGTCGAGCACGGCCGAAGCGGCTTCCTGGCATCGAATGACGCCGAATGGACCGAGTACCTGGAAGCGCTTATGGCCGATCCGGAACTGCGCAGACGAATGCGTTCGGCCGGGCGAGAGAAGATGGTGGCGCAGTATTCCCTGGTACAGAGCAGCCGACGGTTACGGGAGATCCTCGAGTCCGTTGGAGATCGATAGGCCTGGAAGTCCCGTCCGGGTGGTCCAGATCATGGACCGCCTGAACGTGGGGGGCTCCGCCCATCACGTTCTGCTCGCCTCCGAGGCGCTTAACGCCCGGGGCTACCAGACGGTGCTGGTCAAAGGGGATGTGGCGCCGGGCGAGGCGGAGATGCGGGATCTGATCCGCCAGACCGGCGCGAAGCCCAGGCACGTGCCCGGTCTGGGTCGCGCCCTCTCGATCAGGCAGGATTGGGGCGCCCTGGTTCGGCTCTACCGGATCGTGCGGGCGGTTCGGCCCTCGGTGGTGGAGACGCACAAGTCCAAGGCGGGGGTCTTGGGCAGGCTGGCCGCCTGGCTCGCGGGCGCGCCCGTTGTAGTGCACACCTACCACGGGCACGTCTTCCATGGGTATTTCTCCCGCTGGAAGAGCCGTCTGATCGTCCTGCTGGAACGGCTTCTGGCCCACTGGACGGACGCCGTGGTGGCCGTGAGCTATCGGCAGCGGGACGAACTGCTTGACTACCGGATCGCGTCGCGGGACCGCCTCCACGCGGTGCCCTACGGCCTGAAGCTGGGGGCCCTGGCAGCGTGCGAGCGGGATCCGAACGGTTTCCGGGCCGAGATCGGCGTTTCGCCCACGGCGCCCCTTGTGGGCACCGTGACGCGGTTGACGCCGATCAAGGGGATGGACGTCTTCCTGGATGCCGCGCAGATCGTGGCCCGGGATCACCCCGAGGCCCGGTTCCCGATCGTGGGCGACGGTGAGCTCAGGCCCGAGCTGGAGGATCAGGCTCGGCGTCTGGATCTGGAGGGCAGGGCCCTCTTCGTAGGCATACGGCACGAGATGCTGCCGGTCTACCAGGCCCTGGACCTGGTCGTGTTGTCGTCCCACAACGAGGGGCTTCCCCTGGCCCTCATCGAGGCGATCGCTGCTGGGTGCTACGTGGTGGCATCCCGAGTCGGGGGGGTCTCCGAGCTGGTTCCGGACCCCGAGGTGGGGATCACGGTTCCGCCCGGCGACGCATCGGCCCTGGCGGATGCCATCTCCGTGGCGGTGCGTGAAGGGAGGCGGGTCCCCGCGGCACGACGGGAGCTAGCGGCACGCCTCTACGGGGTCGATCGGATGGCGGAGGATCTGGACCGCCTCTATCGGACATTGCTGGTGAGCTAGGAAACGCGCGTGGGCCGGGGTTCCCGGCTTCTGTTGGGAGGGGACGAACGCATGAAGGTTTTGATCACGGGCGGCGCGGGCTTCATCGGATCGCACCTGTCGGAGCGACTGCTTGGGGAGGGGCACGAGGTCCACGCCCTCGACGATCTATCCACCGGCAACCTGGACAACATCCAGCACCTGAGGGACCACCCGCATTACCACCTCAGCATTGGGACGGTGCTGGATCGTGACGCGACCTGCCCACTCGTTGAGCAGTGCGATCTGGTCTACCACCTGGCGGCTGCGGTGGGCGTGGAGTACGTCATCGACAATCCCCTGTTGTCGCTGACCAACAACATCAGGGGCACCGAGGTTCTGCTGGAGGCGGCGAACAAGAAGAAGACGAAGATCGTCCTGGCTTCGACATCCGAGATCTACGGCAAGAAGAACGGCAAGGTGCCCTTCCGGGAGGACGACGACCGGGTGCTGGGCCCGACTACCGTGATTCGGTGGAGCTACTCCACGTCCAAGGCCGTCGACGAATATCTCTCGCTGGCCTACTGGCGCGAAAAGAAGCTTCCCGTGGTGATCGTTCGGTTCTTCAATGTCACCGGCCCCCGACAGAGCAGCCACGCAGGCGTGGTTCCCAGGTTCGTGAAACAGGCCCTTCTCGGCCACCCCATCGCGGTTCACGGCGATGGCGAGCAGCGGCGGTGCTTCACCGACATCGAAGATGCCCTGGACGGGTTGACCGCGCTTGCTGACCGGAGCGAGGCGAACGGTGAGATCTTCAACCTGGGGGCGAATTCGGAGACCAACGAGATCAGCATCAAGGACCTGGCCTACCGAACCAAGCTGCTGACCGAGAGCGATTCCGAGATCGAGTTCGTACCCTACGAGAAGGCGTTCTCGAACGGTGGATACGAGGACCTCAGCTACAGGGTCCCGGACCTGGAGAAGATCCGGGCCTACGTGGGCTATGACCCCAAGGTGGACCTGGATACGACCCTGCGGAGGATCATCGAGCACTACGAGTCCTGAGCCGCTCCGCGGGTCGACCCTACCTGTCGGCGCTCAGCCGCCGACGAACCGATCGTAGATCTCTTCCAGACGCTGCGTCTGTCTCTCCAGGCTGTGGTTCGCTTCCGCGCGAGCTCGGCCGGCCCGACCCATTCGCTCCCTCAGCTCCGGTGCTCCCAGAAGTGCCGCGAGCCCCTCCGCCAGACCCGCTACATCCCGCTCATTCGCAAGGATGCCGCACTCGCCGTCGGTTGCGACCTCGGGTATGTCCGCGTGGTGCGTCGAGACCACCGGTACGCCTGCGGCCATCGCCTCGATGATGGCCACCGGCGCGCCTCCCTCGGTGTCGCCGTCCGCGGCCGTTACGCTGGGGTGTAGAAGCACCGCCGATCTGCTGAGTATCTCGAGGCTCGACGCGTGGGGCAGTATGCCCTTCAGAGAGACGCGATCGCCCAGACCAAGTCGACCGATCTCCGCCTCGATCTCGGGGCGGAGCGGGCCGTCTCCCACAATGTCCATCCGCGCCTGCGGGAAGGCCGAACGAATCCGGCTGAAGGCCTGGAGTCCGTAGATGTGGCCCTTCTTCTCCCGGAAGGAGGCGTACATCAGGACGACAGGCGGTTCGGCATCATTCGGGTCTTCCGCACGGCGTGGGATCTTCGAGAGATCCACGCCCAGACGGTGCACGCGCAACCTTTCCGGCCGGCAACCGATCTCCACCAGCTTCTCGCCCATCTTCGGCCCTTCCGCCAGGAAGCACTCGCCCTCATCGAAGAGACGGGCGAAGCGCCGCCGCCATACGGCGTGCCTCGGCAAAACGGAGACATCGACTCCGTAGAAGGTGGTGACCATCGGGATGGCGGCCCCACGGCGGGCCCCGAGGCACCAGTATCCCTCCTGCCCGAAGTGGGCGTGAATCAGGCGCGCCCCCTCCTGATTGAGGACCCGAACGTATCCGACGTGGAATCCGCGCACCTTCCGAATCCCCCTGTAGATCATCTGCCGGAGCCACGGCAGATTCTCGGCCGAGTGGACGGGCTCGAAGGGAAAGGCGTCCGGATTCTGAACGGCCTGCGTCAGGACCACCGGCCTGTAGCGCTCCAGACTGCGGACCTGGTCGTGGATCCAGACCATGGTCGGCCCCAGAAAGGGCGTCGCGCAGTGTGCCACTGTGGGTCGGTCTGCCAAGGTACGACCTATCGCGGTTCTGGCTGGTTGACACGGACGCTGCGAGTTGGTAATCTGGTGCGTATGATGCAGCACGGTCACCGGCAAGTCAAGGGGCTTGTTCGGCAGGAGGACCTCGCGGGAGGCGAGAGGGTTTCGTCGCGATGGGTCTCGGCCTTCCCGCGTGCGAGAGGCCAATGGATCTGAGACAGATGTGGCTGGCAGCGAAGCCCTACGCACCCAGTGGCATCGTACCGATGCTGAGGGCCTACTACCGCTTGCACATGAGGATGCGGTGCTGGTACGAGGGGCTCTGGGATGGGCGAGCCGCACGACGTACGGGATCGGCCTGCCTACCTCCGGCCGCCCTGCGCTACCGGGTCCACGGCTCGCCCGGGGCCGACGGTTTCCTGCGTACGGGGCGTACGTGCAGGGAAGACGTGGAGGCGGCGGTGGGTCGCGTTGGGATGGAGATCGGATATTTAGACCGAATCCTCGACTTCGGCTGCGGCTGCGGCCGGACGCTGCTGTGGTTCGCCGACACGGCCAGGGAGGGCCAGTTCCATGGAACCGACATCGATGGGGAGGCGATCGCCTGGTGCCGTGAGCGTCTCGATTTCGCGCGGTTCAGCGTCAACGGGGCCGAGCCCACACTCGATTATCCGGACGAGACGTTCGATCTGGTCTACGCGGTTTCGGTTTTCACCCAGCTCGACGAGGGTCACCAGTTCCAGTGGCTCGGCGAGCTCCGGCGCGTGGTTCGGCGCGGGGGCCTCGTGCTGGTGACGGTGCACGGCGCGCACTGCTGGCAGACCCTGGAACCGGAGGCCCAGGCTGAGGTCAGGGAGAGGGGATTCCTGTTTCGGAGGACGGACCAGATGAAGGGGATCTTCCCCGACTGGTATCAGACTGCGTATCATACGAAGGAGTACGTGCTTGACCGATTCGCCGAGTACTACGAGATACTGGACTACACGCCGCGAGGCCTGGTCGACTTCCAGGATATGGTCGTTCTGAGACGGACGTGAGGGAACGGAATGGATCGGGTGGAGATGAGTGCCCTACGACGGTGCACGTGCATTGGGCTGGCCCTCGGGATCGCCTTCTCGCAGGGATTGCCCGCGACGGGAACCCCGGCCACCGGCTTCTCACCGGAGGCCGTGCAGCTTGTGTCATCCGGTTCGGAGGAACTGGTGCTGGAGGTCAGTGGCCGCGACTTCGGGCTGGCGCAGGTGGTTGTGGACGGTGAGACCTACCACCAGGTGGATCTGCCCGGCGGCGCCCTTCCTCCGAATCCCGGATCCCCGGCGGTGCCGGTGCTGGGCAGGTTCGTGGGCATTCCGCCTGGGGCCCAGGTATCCGTGGAGGTTACGGATGGTGAGTATGACGAGATCCCCGAGGTGGACCTGATCCCGATCCCTCAGACCGAGTATGTGGGTGTTGACGATGAGCAGCGGGCGGTCTTGCGGTACGCCCGAGACGCTCGGGTCTATGGCCGGGACGAGTTCCTGCCCGACCCGCAGGTACTTGTGACGCAGACAGGCATGCTGCGCGACCAGCGGGTTGTGGGGATCTCGCTGCGACCCATCCAGTACAATCCGGCTCGGAGGATGCTCCGAATCGCACGCAGGCTGAAGGTGCGGGTACGCTTTTCGGCGGCCCCCGGCATCACGCCGATTCGGCGTCCCGTTGGCGCCGTGACGGAGCCCGAGTACGAATCGGTCTATCGCAAGACGCTTCTGAACGCCGGCCAATCACGGGGTTGGCGGATACGTGGCAGCGAACCGGCAAGCCCTCTGAGGAAGGCGGCGCTGGACTGGTACGATCCCCTGAAGACCTACTACAAGGTGCGGATCCGGGAGGATGGCGTCTACCGGCTCGACCCTTCGTGGTTCTCGGATTCGGGGATCGACCTGGCGCTGAAAGACCTGGACCACCTCAAGCTCTACCTGGACGGGGTCGAAGTGCCTCTGGACACGCGTCTGGGTGGCGATGGGCGGTTGGACGAGGGTGAGGCCATCGTCTTCGAGGGGCGATACCGCCGCGCGCCCGATCGCGACTTCGAGAACGAGTTCGGTAGGGACAACGTGTACTGGATGACGTTCGACGGGGGGCCCGGGCTCCGGTTCCGTGCGGTGGACGCGGCCCCCGACGGAAGCCCTCCCGGATCCGGGTGGTTCACGAACACGGTGCACGCAGAGACTGATTCGCTGTACGATCCGCTGGGGTTCGCCGAAGACGCGTTCCGCGACCACTGGTACTGGGGCCGGACGGGCTCACCGCTCGCCGGAATGGCCGAGTACCCGGTCCGGGTGCCTGTCGCGCTGCCGGGGCTGGACCGATCGTCGGCGCAGCAGGCCCGGATCCGCGTGGGGATGCACGGGCTCTCTCTGCTGGACAGCGTCGATCCGGATCACCGAACCGTGGTCAGGCTCGACGACGGGCAGGTGGTGTCCGAGGACCTCTGGGACGGGCAGACGTCGTACGTGGCCAGCGGCGATGTTCCGGTCGATCTTCTGGCCGATACCACCTGGGTGACTCTGGCGACACCCGGGTTCGAGGGGGCGCCCGAGATCTACGTTGACCACGCACTGCTCAACTGGATCCGGGTCGCCTATCCCCGACGCTACGAGGCGGAGGATGGAGGTCTGTACTTCCAGCCCGAGGACTCGGATCGCAGTACTCTCTTGATCGATGGGTTTCGGAACGCTTCGGTTCTCGTATACGACCTGCTGAACGGTCTCACCCTCGAGGGTGCGGAGGTCACACAGAGCGGGCAGTCCTATCACGCGCAACTGGCCGTGGACTCCGACGGCGCGCGGTATGTCGCGGTCGACTCGGCCGCCCTGCACCGGCCCGAGCTTGCGGTACGGGATGAACCGTCGAACTGGCAGGTGGACCAGGAAGGCGCTGCGTATGTGATTCTGACCCATTCGAGCTTCCGGGAAGCCGCGGATCAATTGGCCGTACATCGCCGCTCCGAAGGACTGGCGGCCGCGGTCGTGGATATCGAGGACATCTATGATGAGTTCGCCTTCGGCCAGGTCGATCCGGGGTCGGTCCGCGCATTCGTCGCTCAGGCGTTTTCGGCCTGGCTCCAGCGTCCGGTCTACTTGATGCTGTTCGGCCGCGCGAGCTACGACTTCCGCGACATCCACGGTGAGGCTCGCACGGGCCGGCGCAACACGGTTCCGGCGCTGCCCTTCCAGAGGACGAGGCGCGGACTCGCCTACACCGACCACCTGTTCGGCACGATCGGCGATGACAGCATCCCGGACCTTGCCGTGGGACGGTTCTCGGTGACGCGTGCCTTGGAGGCAGAGACGGTCGTTCGAAAGGTGGTGGCTTACGACCAGGCGGCCGATACGCGGTGGCGCGACCGGGTGCTCTATATGGCCAACCACGAGCCGTTCTACCTTGGGCCCAGCGACAGCCTGGCCGTTCGCTACACCGAACCCCTGGGTCTGGAATCGTTCAAGGTATACA
>JASLMQ010000358.1 GCA_030746455.1 Candidatus Latescibacterota bacterium | reverse complement strand
GTCGAACGGATTCCGTCCCAGCAAACCCTCCACGCTCGACCCCGGCGGCGCCGTGCAACGCGCATCACCGTACCCCACGATCCCGTTGTCCGTCGTAACCTTGAAGATCGCCCTCTTGTTGATGTCCCGGAATCGAGCCTCCTGCCCAACGTTCCGCGCCGGGATCTTCGGATAAATGGGTATGATCTGGACATCATCGATTTTCATATGCTCTCCCTTTTCGCGCCTTTCGCGCTTTTCATAGATGCGAAGTTCTCTCGGCCGAGCGTTAGATCTCAATGGGCCGCGTGATATCGGTATCACCCAGCACCCACTCCAGCACCTCCCGGACCTGCCCCCGTGTCCTCTCGTCGATGCTCCCCCCTGGATGCCGGACCGTGCCCGACTCGATCAGCCCCCTCAACCTATAGATCTCCTTGCGAACGGCAACCCCCGGCTGCTGCTCGAACACGATCAGCGGCAAAAAGCGCCGGTAGATCTCAAACACCCGATCGAAGTGGCCCTCCTTCGCCTCAGCAACCAGCGCGAGGAGCACCTCGGGGAACGCGAACCCCGTCATGAACCCGTCGGTTCCCCGGTTCAGATCGAAGAACCCGTACAGTGCCCCCAATCCGGAGAGGATGGGGACGCGGCGGCCTCCCATCCCGTCGAGCAGGGCCGTGATCTTTGGAGGCGTTGGAGCCGCCTCCTCTTTGATGCATGCCACCGTCGGGATCTCCGAGACCAGCTTCAGCATGAGCGGCACCGACATGTGCACCTGCGTCGATGCCGGATGGTCCTGGACCACGATGGGAAGGGAGGTCCCTTCGGCGACATGCTGGAAGTACTCGAAGATTCGTCCCTCGTTGGGCACCGGCTCCCGCGACGGCGACACCATCACCCCCTGGGCGCCCAGGGCCTCGGCCGTTTGGCTCAGCATCTGTGTCGCCGCAGTGCCGCTGTGGCTCGTCCCGACCACAATCGGCAGCTCACCCTCGGCCGTGGCAACGGCCCCCTCGATCAACGCCTCCCGCTCGGCATCCACCATCCGGTTTGCCTCGCCGAGCACCCCCAGAATCGTCACGCCGTCCACGCCCACCTCGCGCGCGAATCGGATGACCCGGGCGAACGAATCCAGATCGACTCCGCCCCGGGCGTCGAATGGTGTGACAAGAATCGGGAACACCCCTTCGAATCGCACCTCTGCCATACGTGTCTCCACTTCAGGTTCGCATTGCCTCAGGATCTAGAGGACGAGCTTGGGCAGACCGAACATGTCTCTGTGTGCATTGACCACAGCCAGGTAGTTCTCCACGGAAACGCTTGCTGCGATCGCGTTGCTGGCGCAAAGGATGTGACCCCCGCTGCCCATACCCGCCTCGAGACACGATCTTGTGTGGGCACCGACCTCTTGCGGGGACCCAAAGCTTAGGATGTTGCCGCAGTCCAGGTTGCCATAGAGCGTGATACGGTCACCGCATCGGGCCTTGAGCTCGGCCATGTCCATACCGGCGTGCATGTCGATCTCGAGATAGCCGTCCACCTCGCACCCGAACAGGAAGTCCTCGAGCACGGGCCACAGGTCGCCGTCGCTCGCGTTCACCGCGTATCCGTCACCCGCGTGAATCCGCCGCGACAGCTTGCGCACCTCCGGGACGATGAAGGTCTGGTAGGCCCCGGGTGAGATGATCAGCTTCGTGCCCGCGAAGTCCCCGCCCACGCCCACTTGATCGATGCCAAGCTCGAGATACGTCTCGATCAGGGCGAGGCTGCGCTCGGTTGCCAGCTCGAAGTGCCGATGCGCAACCTCCGGCTCGAGCACCATCGTCTGCATCAGGTCGACATCGGTCCACACCCCGTGCCCGTAGGCCGCCGCCATAATCGGCAGGTCCAGGCCCCGGCGCTCCATCTCCCGCCCGAGGCGGCCGTAGATCTCGAACGTGTCGCTGCCGGGGGCCGGTGCCCCGGACGCGACCCCGTTGCGCCGTACCATGGCCGCCACCGGACCTCCGTTGGCCGACTTGTCCTCGATCGCCGAGGGAGATCCAGCCGGTCTCTCGGGCGGGTTTGGCCCGACGTAGAGCATGTCGTGGCCGAGCAGCTCTGCCATGTCCAACCGGTCCACAATGCTCCGGTCCAGCGCGCCGGACCATCCGAGTTCGTCCACCATCTCCCGCCAGTGGGCCTTGTCGCCACCGTAGCGACGACCGAGCAGCCCGTCGGCAACCGGCGACAGCAGCACGTACTCGAAGATGGGCGTCCGATCCGGCTCGCGGTGTTGCAGCGCGGCCCGGACCCTCTCGCGTGATGTCATGCCTGAAACCACAAGCCCCCCTCGCGAACGGAGGGGGGCGTTGCGCCGCCGGATCGACGGACGAGGGGAGAGACCGCAGAGGGCCCCCATTGAACCCATGGCGAACCCATGGATCGTCAGTACCGATGGACGTAGTGCCCCCTGTCGGGGAACCAGAGCACGTCGATCCCCGCGGACAGAGCGATCCCGAGCACATAGCCCACCAGCAGCCCCACGAAGAACGGACGCGACTTCCGATAGAACCCCGGCCCCCCGATCTTCAGCATGACCAGCTTGACCAGCCATGCGGCGAAGATGGTGCACGCGGTCCGGCGAGCGAGATAGGACCCCGAGATCGCGAGGCCGACCGGATGGAGTGGCCACCAGACGAACCGATAGCGCATGTAGATCAACGAGGCCATCAGAGCGCCGCCAATGACGAAGAACGCCATGTAGTCCGGATGCTCGACGTACACGGGCGGGTCATGATCCTCCGTCAGGCCGCGCTTCACCCATTTGGCCGTGCCTCTGAAGTGCTTCTGACCTGCCCACACGATCTCCCAGCTGCCGAAGTTGTAGGCGCCGTCCCGGTACCCGAGATACAGAGTAAGGAAGATGCAGACCCCGAAGCTGACCGCGAAGGCCAGGAGGATGGCGATCATCAGCTGCCGCCGGTTGTGCCGAACCCCCTCCGTGATGCGGCCGGCGTGGCTCAGGGTGGGCAGGAACAGACCCTTGTAGTGCGACGTGATCCGGGAGGAGAAGCGCAGGGCCACTCGAGTGTGCGAGTCGATCAGCGCGGAGCCGAAGAACGGGCCAACGAGCCCGTAGGGTCCGGCCGGCACGTTGGTGTAGGGGATCC
>JASLMQ010000357.1 GCA_030746455.1 Candidatus Latescibacterota bacterium | reverse complement strand
CGGTGCAGGAACAGACCGCCAGGATGGTGCCGGAGACCGAGGCCACCGAGTAGGCCAGGACCTTCCTCGCCTGCGCGCCGAAGTACTTCATCACCGCGGCCTGGCTCACAAAGACCGAGATGGCGCCAGCAATGAAGAAGGCGGGCACCAGGCAGGAGAGGACGTGCTCGCGAGCGTACTCCCGAAGCATGAGGAAGGACTCGAGGCCGGCCGCCCGAACGGTGGGGTGGTGCCACGGAATGCAGCAGGCGGCCAGGAAGACGGCCAGGAGGCCTGCGAGTTTCCAGCGTTCCTTCATGGGTGCCCCTCTCTCCCATTCATGCCAGGACGGATCGCTGTGCACGTCGTAGGGTCAACCGGCGTGACACAGCAGATCCGGTGGGGAGTCCGTCGTCACGTTCTCGCGCAGATCTTACGCCGGTCGGCGGACCTGGCCCTCGCCTCGTCTGCCCGAGCCGCATCACTGGCCGAGAATTCCTGATCGACCAGGGATATCAGTCGGTGCTCTGTGCTGTCTTCCGGGGCAGACGTGAGGCGGTATTCCACCCACAAGCCCTCCTTGGACCTTTCGAGGAGGCCGGCGTCTTCCAGCACCTTGAGGTGGCGGGAGACGGTGGACTGTGCCAGGCCGAGTACGTCGGCGATCTCGCAGACACACAGCGAACGCAGCCTGAGGATGTTCAGGGCGCGAAGCCGGCTGTCGTCGCCGGCAGCTTTCAGCACCTTCAACAGATGATGCATGCCTGATCCCGATTCTGAAGGGGCATCGATTTCGAGCCGGGTCCGTACCGGGGGATCATCCACGTGATCTGGGAGGAACCGATCAGGGACACAGGATGAGGCCCTGTGCCCAGAGGCATCCCCCGCATGTCGGGAACGGGCTCCCGAGGCAATCCGTCCTGTTGGCCTCGGCCAGCTCACAGCCGCCACAGGAGGGGCAGTGCGGGAAATCCCATCGGGTCACCCGTTGGCGGAACTCAACGAACTCCGGCAGCTCCCAGATCTCGAGCAGTCCCCGGTCTCGAAGCGATCCGAATGCGCACTCCGCGCTCCTGCGCCATAGGTGGCCTATCGGCGCCACGTGCGAACGCAGCAGGGGCAGACAGGGACTGATGCTGCCATCCCAGCGAACGGACATGCTGCCCGCGGTCACGAACGGGCAGGTGTTGAGCGGGTCCCGATATTCCCTGGGAGCGGAGTCGATGGCGTCCTGGGGTCTCATCGCCCCGGCCACGAGCTCCGCGGCCCCCCCAGACGGATCCATTCGGGCCATTCTGATTTGTAGGCCACTGTCGCCCACGTTCCAGAGCGACCTGCAAAACAGGCTCTCGCGGGACATCCCCACCGAGTAGGGCAACAGGTTGCTGATGAGGGCCCTGTCCGCGTGAAGCCGCCGCGCCACATCCAGCACCTCAGGCAACTCGTGGACGTTACTCTTCATCGCAACGAACACGATGCCCACCCTGAACCCGCTGCCGGAGGGGAACTGATGGGTCGTTCTCAGCTTCCAGAGGGTCTGCACCCGTTCCTCGAGTGCTTCCCGGCACATGGAATGGCCACGGTGCCCCCCTGAAATCCCGTCAATCGACAGCCAGAGCCGGTCGAGTCCAAGCGCGCGCAGCTGTTCCGCTCGGCCCGAGTCCAGCAGGAGCCCGTTCGAGATCAGCTCGACCCTTGCGTCAAGGCCCTTACACCGTTCGATGAAATCCATCAAGTGTGGGTGCATCATCGGCTCACCCAGGCCCCCCAGCACCACGGTCGGTCTCGGGCGACAGGCACCAATCGCTTCGAGGATCCGCCTGAATATCCCCGGGGCCATATCGCCCTGCCCATCGAGACCGGCACGGCGCTGGCACATCTCGCAGTCCATGTTGCATCGGGCTGTGGGCTCCACATAGATCTTGGCCAGAGTGGAGAGGGGACGTCGGAGCCGAATGGAGTTTTCGGCGACGTCAAGGTAGACCTTCTCGCCAGGTGTGATCCCAAACCGCCGGGCGACGCGTTCCGGCAGTGCGAGATGCCCCTTTTCGTCCACGACGGCGAATCCGACCCTGGCAGGTGTGCGGACGCATTCCTGGTTTTTGCTGGAGTCGGAGCGACTGTCTCTCATAAGTTGCTCTCTATGTTATGGATGTCTATTTGCGCAGATAGCGAACCATATAGTACGGATTCTCGCCAGCCATGTCAAGGGCCCTATGGGTGTGAAGCGCTGTCGGGCGGCTGGACCAGCAGGCTGCCCCGTTGGCGGAACGGGCCGGAAGGGGGAGGGTTTGACATCTACCGATCTGGATCGTATGATAGGCCGCGGCCACGGGCCTGTGGGGTGCATATGTGGGCCCGAGCTCGGTTCCTGGCGCCGCAGAGCGGCGGTTCATCTCTGACCTGTGGAGATTGGAGGATTCGGTGCATCGAGCACGTCTTGCGGTCGCGGTGGCCTCTGTCCTATTTGTCGGTCTCGCTTGGCCGAACCGGGCCTCGACGACAGGTGAGGTGGCTGTACTCACGTCGTTTCCCAAAGAGCTGTTCGAGACCTTCAAGCGCGAATTCGAGGCGAGGCACCCAGATGTCACGGTGGTTGTCAAATCCAAGCCGACCTCGGCTATCGTGGCCTACGTTCAGGAGACGGGGGAGCGACCCGACTCGGATCTGGTCTGGGCGAGCGCGACTGACGCGTTCGCCTTTCTCAAGGCTGGAGGATTCCTGGCCAAGCACGCGCTGCCGAACGACATCGCCCGGCCAATCCCAGTGTCGGTCGGGCCGTACCCGGTCCACGATCCGGACGGACACTATTTCGGGTTCGCCCTGAGCGGCTACGGCGTGATGTGGAACGTGCCCTACCTGGAGGCCTACGGGCTGAAGCCGCCCGGGGAATGGACCGACCTGACCGATCCGATGTACCACGGCCATCTTTCCATGAGCGCTCCGTCCCGTAGCGGCACGACCCACCTGATGGTGGAGTCGATCCTGCAGGGGTATGGATGGCAGAGGGGGTGGGCCACCCTCATGAACCTCTGCGGCAATATGGCCACGATTACGGAGCGAAGCTTCGGAGTGCCCCAGGGGGTGAACAACGGGGAGTTCGGGATCGGGATGGTGATCGACTTCTTCGCGCTGTCGGCCATGGCCAGCGGTTACCCCGTCGGCTTCGCCTACCCCTCGGCCACGCCGATCACGCCGGCCAGCATCGGTCTGGTCGAGAGAGGACCCAATCCCGAGGCGGCAACCCAGTTCATCCGCTTTCTCCTGGGCGTGGAGGGCCAAAAGCTCTTATTCCGGCCGGAGATCAGTCGGCTTCCCGTTATCCCCGATCTCTACCTCGAGGCCCCCGAGGGGTTTCCGAACCCGTTCAAGATGGAGATGTCGGGCGCCACGTTCGATCTGGGGGTCTCAGAGCGACGCTACGGGCTGATCAACTCCCTCTTCGACCAGGTGGTCACCTTCCGACTCGGGCTGCTCAAAGAGGCGTGGGGCGCCATATACGAAGCCGAGAGCCAGGCCCGAGAGGCCGGAAAGGATGGCAGGGACGCGGAACGATCGTGGGATCTGATCGCAGAGGCCCGGAGGCTGGCCGGCACTGTACCGCTGTCGGAGCAGCAGGCCAACGATCCGGAGTTCTGCGCTCACTTCGGCAAGCGGAGCTCAGCCGAACAGGCCCGCTACGAAACAGAGTGGGATGCGGTGACCAAGGCGAACTACAGCCGGGCGAGTCGGCTCGCACGGGAGGCGATGGAGTAGAGCGACAAACCGGGAGGTCCGGGACGGCAACGGGAGGCACGAGGCCCTGAATGCTCGGCACTGTCAGATCCAGACTCCAGATCAGCGCGTTCGATGGCGGCCAGCTGGCTCTCTTCCTTCTGCTGATGGGGCTGCTGGCGGTGTTCATCGTGTACCCTATCCTGCAGGTGATCTATGTGGCCTTCACCCAGGACGGGGCGCTCACAGCAGACCACTTCCTGAACTTTTTCGAGCGGGACCTGTTCCAGGAGGCCTTGCTCAACAGCCTGTTCGCAGGGTTGATGGCCGTGATCGTCGGGAGCGCGATCGGTCTG
>JASLMQ010000356.1 GCA_030746455.1 Candidatus Latescibacterota bacterium | reverse complement strand
AGCCCTTCGTTGCCGTAGGAAAGGGTCCCACGCCAGAGCCGGTCGTTGCAGGCGTCGATGGCGCCGACGTCCTGGCCGATCACGAGCGGTGCGAGGCAATCTCTTATGAGTATCGTAGCGACGTCGCCCGTATCGGTGCAGCCCAGGCCAACCGTTCCGTCGTCGGCGATCGCCTTGACCCAAATGAGGCCACCGGGCTCGCGCCGTCCGATCGGCGGGTCGAACTTGCTCATGGGGGTGGCCTGCTTGAACGTGCGGAGCCAGGACTCCCGGCGCGGTGGCGTTCCCTCCTTCGACGGGGGCGGCGGCTCCAGCGTGCAGACCTGGATCTCGGCGATTCGCATGCTGTCTTCCGTTTCTTGCCTTGCCGCGTCTACGGCAGGCTGTGGCGGTAGGTCTCCCACATCTCGTCGACGAACGGATCCCAGGCGGTTCGGGCCGGGAGACCGGAGAAGTCTCTGAGCGTGGCCTCCTCCATCTCGGGAAGGAACGGGCCATCGTCCTCGGTCATCCATCGGTCGACGTAGTCGAAGAACGGGGGATGGTCCCACACCTCCTCGGCGTGCAGGATCCGGGCCGCAAGCGCGGTGCCCACCCACGCGACGCTGGTGCAGCATCGACGGTAGCCCTCGCCGATCGTGCTCTTCCAATCCGACGGCCGCAGGTGCTCGTAGGGGCCCCATCCCTCCTGCCTGGCCTCGCCCTCCGGGCCTACGTGGCCCCCGTACACGACGTCCGCGCCGGTCCACCCCTTCCCGTACATGGTCTGCATGTCCTCGCTGAGCTTGAGGTCCGGGTAGCCGGATTTGGGGGACTGCATGTCCGATTCACCCAGCGTCAGGCCGGCGAAAACCATCGGCCACTTGCGGCCATTGCCGTGGCCGCCGTGGGCAGGCCATCCGGGGTGGCCGGACCGGACGATGCCCCACAGGTCGATGCCGTATTGCACGAAGCCCTGAAGCAGGGGTTCCTTCTCATCGGCGGAGAAGTCGAGCATCAGCAGCAGGCTGGCGATCGATCCGGCGCGGCAGACGTCGCGGCCGTAGTCCGGCATGATGTCGATGGGTGCGTCGAAGCCGAACTGCACGGTGTCGATCCATGGGCCCTGGAAGAGCCGGGCGCAGTCGCCAATGGGTGGCGTGCTGGCGATGCGAGGCAGGCTGGGGATCGACCCGCGACGCAGGTGCCGCGACAGGTAGAGGGCGTTGTCTCGGTCGGCATACGAGGGACGGAAGGCGTCCGCGGGCGCGGGTTCGGACAGACAGGTGAGCACCACGGCGGTTCCGACCGAGCTCACGGTCGCCTTGGACGGGAAGAGCAGGCGCGTTCGCTCTCCCTCGTTCTCGACGCTGATCGTGGAGACCAGGCTGTCTCCGGGTACCAGATCACAGGGCAGATCGACCCGCAGGCCCGGATCGTACCGATTCGAATGGGCCCGGCTGTCGAACCCGCTGCGATCGGTGGTCGGCGGAAGGTTGAGGACCGATCCGTTGCGCCCGTCCGCCGGGGACGGAGAGATGGCGGTCACCGTGGCAGGCCCGACCACATAGGCATCACCGTTGACGAAGCGACCGGCGGAAACCGGGTCGGCGAACGTCCACGTGATGCCGTGCTGGGTGAGGGTCTGCTCTCGAGGCAGGTCGTCGATCCGGGGTGCTGGCGGCGCGTCGTCCACGGTGTGGATCGTGCGAGGGTGGAGCTGTGGCGTCGTTGGGGAGAAGTGGAGTTCTGTGGTGCCGTGGGTTTGCATTGCAGGAGACCTCCCGGTAAGCCTGGAATCTAGGCCCACACCCCAACCCCATTTCGGCGGCCCCCGGTGCCGCCGACATCCTTCTGAAACGCTCCAGAAGGATGCAAGAGAGCGGCCTCTTAGACGCCGGGGCGGGCTCTCCTCCCGCGAAAGACCGTGAGGGGGTCCCACCGAGTCTGGGCGCCCTACGGGTGTCGGTGTCAGGCCTCGGACGATGGTGCTTGTGCCCGACGCGGGAGGTACTCCTCCTCGCGTTCAGCCACCTGTTTGGAATCCCCGCTGGCTATCGCAGCGGCGCTCCCGCGAAAGACCTTTCGACGGACTCACAATGGTCCTACGGCCTACTGGTCCTGAGGCCCATCACGAACGACCTTGCTTGTGCCGAACGCGGGAGCTCCCTACCCCGCAACACCCACCGGTTACCCGATTCGTGGTCTCTCTTTGCCTTCCCTTCGTGGCCTTCGTGCTCTTCGTGGTGCATCCTTCTCAGAGCGCTAGCTAGGCCAGATCGGGTGGTCCTCCCCGGATTCGGTCCTGGACCGCGATGTTGCGGGCGATGACCTCGTCACGCGTTTCCAGATCCTGCTCGCGAACCATCTGGTCGATCGACGTGGTCGGGTCGTTGGACCAGAAGATGCCCCAGTCCTCGGCCTCCGAGTAGCAGTAGCCCACACGATCGCCGTAGGCCTCGGTGAGTACTGCCCCGTTGCGGAGCTCGGGTTGCCAGGAGATGAGTGTGTAGCTGAGATCGATTTCGTGCACCAAGATCTTGTCGGGCTCTCGGATCTGGGCGGCCGTCATGCCCGTCGGGTAGAAGACCGACGCGTTGTTCCGCCAGGTGCTGGTGACGATGTGGAACCTGTGGCGGAGTGCCAGCGCGGCGGGACGGATCGTCTGAGGCGACTGGGTGGGGAGGACGACGATTTCGCCCCCCCTCTGCGCAAGGGCGTCCCACCCGGCCTCGAAGGTGACGTCGAAGCAGATCTGAACCCCGAGCCGGCCGAAGTCGCAGTCGAACACGGGGGCCTCGGTACCGGGTTGGATGCCGCCCTCCAGGATGTCGCTGTCCCTCGCGTTCACGGCGTGGATCTTGCGGTAGATCCCGACGGCCTCGCCACTCGGATCGATCACGGCGGCGGCGTTGCTGTAGCTTCCCGCTGCGGCGTCGTCCACCAGGAAGAGCGGAACTACGATGGTGGTCCCATGCTCGCGGGCCTTGGTCCCCATGGCGTCCAGCACTGTGCCCTCGAGCGGCACGGACCGCTCGGCCGCCGTTCCCTCTCGGCCGCCGCAGACGGCGTCCTCGGGGAGGACGGCGAGATCAAGCCCTCGACTTGGGCTGATGTCGCGAGCCTTCTCTGCCATGTCGTCGATGAGGCCGCCGAGCTCGTCGAGTCGTGCCTCGAGGCCGGGGTACTGGCCCCACATACGGTGGATCGTCGTTCCGATGGTGACCTTGCGGGGAGGGCGGCCGTCAATGGCCATCTTGGTTTCCTCGATTCAGTGACCGGAGCTCCGGGCTCAGGCAATCCCCCACCCCGTAGAGCGTGCTCCCGCAGAGACGCAAAGACGCAGAGAGAGACAAGGCCGGGGAGGGAACTCCACCTGATATGGCGCCCGTCCGATCCCCCAGTGGATGAGTCGGCGCACCAGAGAAATCCTCCCAAGGCGTCGGGAACCCTGGGTGCCTACTTGTGTTTGGCGCGGATGGCTCGGCCCAGCTTCGCGCTGCGGCAGGCCAGGTCCAGGATGTGGATGGGCCGACGTGACCATTCGGGGGTGATGACGAGCTTTGTGCCCTTCGAGAGATGGTCGGCGATGTTCCTGTAGAACTCCTCGGACCGGCTCGCGGTGTTCTCGCCGCTGGTGATGACCCGCCGGTTGCCCTTGCGCTGGATGATCTCGTAGGTGCGGCCATCGAAGATGTAGGTGCCCTTCGTGCCTGTGATCTCTAGGTTGCCCTTCTTGGGGTTCTGGTCCAGCGAGGTCATGTTGAGCGTGAGCCAGGTGCCGTTCGAGAATCGGACGACGGCTGCGGCCTCATCCTCGTTGGTATCCTTCTTCCAGGCCGTCTTCGGCGCCCAGAATCCGGTCTTGGCGTATCCGCTGACCTCGACGATGTCCGAGTCGATGATCTGGAGCGAGTATTCCAGCAGGTGAACGCCCCAGTCGTACAGGATGCCACCGGAGATGGTCTTGCTGGTGCGCCACCAGTCGCCCGGGAGGCCGTAGCTCCCCATGTGGGCTTCGACGCGGTAAACGTCGCCGATGACCTTCTCCTTGTGGATGTGTTTGACTGCCTCGAGGATGCAGCCGTCCCAGTGGCGGTTGTGGTAGGTGGAGAGGACGAGCCTGCGTTTCTTCGCCTCTCGCATCATCGCATCGCATTCGGCCGTGGTGATGGCCAGGGGCTTCTCGCTGATGACGTGGCACCCGGCGCGCAGGCACTGGAGCGCCAGCTTGGCGTGGGTGTTGTGGGGCGTGATGAGCACAACCAGGTTGACTTCCGAGCCCTCTAGCATCCTCGCCGGGGAGTCGAAGGTCTGGATTCCCGGGAAGTCCTGCTCGGCCACCTTCAGCCTGGACTTGTCGACGTCGGCGACCGCGACGGGCGTGATCCCGGCGCCTCTGGCTTCGCTGAAATGGCGTTTCCCCATGTTGAAGGCGCCGCCATACCCGATGACGCCCATCCTGATGTCACTGGTCTTCTTGAATCGAGCCATGGATTGCTCCCTCCCCGTATATGTCCGGTGTTTTGCGGCTCGGCCCGCAATGGCCCGAGCCCGACCTTGGTGATTTGGGGCTCCGCGTGTCGCGCGTCGACATACGCCGCGTCGCGACCCGGTGGCGTGAAGTTAGGGGGCCGGGGTCCCCTTGTCCAGTGGATTCTAGATGGCCGAAGGATTGGGAGGACCCCAATCACCGCGAGGGATCGTTCGACGAATTTCGTTCACGATTTTGGCCTTGAATGGGCCTATATTTGGCGGTACATTGACACGTCTCTGTTCGAGCAAGTCATCGGAAACCAAAGGGTACTCCCGCGTGCGGGAGGAAGGGAGAGGCGGATGCGGATAGATGCAGATCGTGTGTATGTCTACCGGGTTTCGATCGACAGCAATTGTGCACCGAAGGAGCGCTACAGAGAACTCGCCTATGACGCGCTGAGCAGGCTCGACCTCGGGGTGCCCGAAGAAGGCCGGATACTGCTGAAGCCCAACCTGACGGTGCTCTGGGAGGCGGATCGCAGGGTTATTACCCATCCGGGGTTCGTCTCAGGGATCCTCGACGTCCTTCTGGAGAGGGGAGCGGCAGGCGACCGGATCACCGTGGGCGACGGTGCGTCGGGCGAACGCCCGGACCGGGGGGCCGGCTGGGAGATATCCGGCTACAAAGAGGCGATGGACCCGTTCGGCGTCACGGCCAAGACCCTCACGGGGGAGGAGGCCCGGTGGCTCGAGGTGCCCGGCGGAGTCGTGTACGAGAAGTACCCGGTCTACCGTGAGGTGACCGACTGTGCGCTCTTCATCAACCTGCCTCTGGCCAAGTGCCACAACCTGGTGTGCACGACGCTGGCAATCAAGAACCTGATGGGGACTCTGGACCGGCCTGAACGGCATCTGTGCACCGTCCAGGAGGTGGACAAACCGTACGAGACGGAGCTCTGGCGTCTGACCGACAGCGGGCTGAGCCTGCACGAGGAGCGATTCTGCCACAAGCTGGCGGACCTGGTGTCGGTCCACCGAACACTGCCCATGCCGCGCCTGAATGTGATCGACGGGCTAATCGGACGGGACGGCACGGCCTTCAACGAAGGCGACAACCACCCGCTGGGATGGACCGTGATCGGCGTGAACGAGGTCCACGTGGACACCGTGGGCTCCTACCTGATGGGTCTGGATTCCACGGCCATGCCCTACCTGAAGGTGGCCTCCGAGCGCGGCCTGGGAACGAACAGGCTCGAGGAGATCGAGATCGTCGATCTCGCAACGGGAGAGGTCCTGGATACCGAAGGCCTCGAGGCCCATCGGTCCGGGCGCGTGCTGATGCCGATCTGTCGGTACAGTGACGGCTACTACGACCGGCTTCGGGCCGACGGCAGCGTGGTGCCGTGGCGGATTGACGCGGTGAACAAACAAAGAGAAGAGGATGGGCTGGAGCCAGTGCCTGTGACATAGCCAAGAGACGGGTGAGACGTCAGACCCTCCTTCGCTGGTGGAGCCAGCTTCGGAGGCCAGGCGTGAGACGTCAGACGGACAAGGCCCGTGCCGATTGCTGGAATCGTCGTGGTCCGTGATGGACGAGGCGGGATAGCAGAGACGGCACGCAGGACTCGAACCCAAGGGAGATCGTCTTGGAATCCGATATTGGACTGATCGACAGCCATCAGCACGTGTTCTGGCACGGGCTCGACGACATGGGCTTGATTGCCGACATGGACGAGCACGGCATCGAGAAGGCCTGGGTACTCACATCTGAGCGGCCGGCCGGCATCACGAAGTCCCTGGCACCGTACGATCCCCGTTGGAAGGGGGGAGGAAACGACGCTCCGACGCTGCCGTTCGACGGGGTGGTCGAGGCCTGCAGACGGTATCCGGGGCGCCTGATCCCCGGGTACTGCCCGAACCCGCTGGATCCGAGGGCGATCGAGAAGCTGTCGTCCGCGATTGGCGTGTTCGGGGTCCGGGTGCTGGGGGAGTGGAAGTTCCAGACGCTGTTCGATGACCCGCGCTGCATCGAGATGTTCAGGTTCGCGGGCAGCAAGGGCCTCCCGGTGGTGTTGCACCTGGACGTGCCCTATCTGCCGCCCAGGGGCGGCGCGTACCAGCCGGTGTGGATGGGCGGAACGATCCACAACCTCGAGCGCGCGCTGATCGCCTGTCCCGAGACGGTCTTCATCGGACACGCGCCCGGTTTCTGGCGGGAGCTGAGCGGCGATGCCGACGACTACGCGGAGGCCTATCGGCGAGATGCGCGGGTGCCCGGAGGCCGGCTGCCAGGTTTGTTCGACCGCTACCCGAACCTCCGCGCCGACCTCTCCGCCGGAAGCGGGATGAGGTCGCTGCAGTCCGACCCGGCGTTCTCACGCGAGATGCTGATCGACTACGCCGACCGGTTCCTGTTCGGGCGGGACTACTACGGCGGCGAGCTGCTCGAGTTCCTGCGCGACCTGGACCTCCCGCAGGAGGTCTGGCGGAAGATCGGGCGAGAGAACGCGGAGTGCCTCCTTGCGGGGCGAACGGAGCGATAGGCCGTGAATCCGGTCAGGGGATCTCCATTCGACGCTGCCCCCTTCGGACGACCCCTCGAGGACGGGGTCGGGATCGTGTGGGACGACCCGCGGGAGATCCACCGCGTGGTGGTGCGCACGGCCGGGCCGCCGCCCGAGGGTCTGAAGCTGTCCTACTGGCACGGGCGATGGCCCGAGCGACGTCTCCCCAAGGGCCGAGCGTCCGGGGGCGGCGATGTGGGCTGGTGGGAGCTGGGGGACTGGTACAAGGGGACGTGGCAGTGGGCCGACACGGATGTCGAGATTCAGGACAATGCCGCGGCCTTCACCTTTCTCCCGCTGAACGCGCGGGAGTTTCCGGACGAGACCGATTTCCCCGCCACCTTCCGGACCACGTTCAAGCTGAAGGTGGATGGCTGCGACGCATCACCGGATGTGGAGAGCGTGGAGGCCTACACCGATTCGGTATGGGAGCGGGCCTCGGCGACAGTATGCTTCGCGTCGCCCCAGGGCGCGCCCCCGCGGTTCAGTGCGTACAACGGCCACGTGGCGGAGGTCCGTGAGGCGGGGCCCACGCGGTATCTGGTGGATCTGTGGAAGGCCCGCAACCCGGATCCCAACAGCTTCGACACAACCCTCCTGACCCTATCCGGAGACAAGACCGCCACGGTTGGGATCGATGATCTGGCGGATAGGGCCATCACCGTGCCAGACTGTGGCTTCACCGTGATGGAGGGCCATACAGAGGAGGATTTCGCACAGGTCGCCTCGCGGGTCCGAATCGGGGCCAATCCCGGCGTCTGCGATGCCGTGCGAGACCTGCCCGAGCAGACCTGGAGCCGCGCGTGGGATCACATGGTGCCGAAGCGGAAGGGGCTCTACCTCCCGCTGGGAACCGAAGGCGGCCGGCACCGGTTTCGGCTCGACCCCGATGGATCCGTGCTCTTTCGGACGAACAACGGTTACCTGGCGTCGTGCCGGGGAAAGGACACCCCGCGCCTGGTAGAGGACGGCGCGCAGATCGGGGTGTCCTTCGGTCTGTCAGACCGGCCCGAGAACCGGACGATCGAGGCGGGCGTGCTGCCCATCGGTATCACCACGTGGGAAACCGACGGGATCCGGATCGAGCAGGTGGCCTTCTGCACCCCGCTCGGCGGCACCGATCCGGAAGGTGCCGTACCGGATGCGGATGCCGTGGGGGTGCTGATGGCGCGCTTCCGCTTCGAGAACCTCGACGCCGA
>JASLMQ010000355.1 GCA_030746455.1 Candidatus Latescibacterota bacterium | reverse complement strand
AGGATGCGAGGCGTCTGGACCCGACCGAGGTTGAGCTCCACCACGAGGACGGACGCGGCGGCGCCTGGTTACTGACCGTAGAGCCGATCATGATCCGTCGTGAGCCATGCTGGCAGGTGATGCTCCAGGACATCAGCGATCGGGTGAAGACGGAGCAGGAAATGGTCCGGCTGGAGCGCCTCCGGGCCCTCGGGGAGATGGCGGCAGGGATCAGCCATAACCTGAACAACATTCTGGTCACCATACTGGGGCCCGCGCAGCTCCTGAAGCGCAAACTCGAGCAGCCAGAGCTGCTGCGGGAGGTCCAGGATATTGTGGCGTCCGGAGAGCGCGCCAGGGACTTGGTACACCGGCTCAACGAGGCGGTGAGGGGAGAGGAAGACGACCGGCTGTATCCGGTTCTGTTGAACAAGGTCGTGGAACAGGCGGTGGACGAGGCCCGGCCCCGATGGCGGGATGAGCCGGAGGCCAGAGGAATTGCCATCTCGGTGTTGACGGACCTCGGCGACGTGCCGGCGATCTGCGGTACAGAGTCGGGTGTCCACGACATTCTGATCAATCTGCTCTTCAACGCCGTGGATGCGATGCCGGAGGGGGGAGAGATACGGGTCCGAACTCGAACGGTGCGTGACGGGGTCGAGCTGGCGGTGGCCGACACGGGCGTGGGCATGGATGAGGAGACCCGGCGACGGTTGTTCGAGCCTTTCTTCACCAGCAAGGCGGAGGTGGGCACGGGGCTCGGGCTTGCCACCGTGCACGGAACCGTTGTACGCTGGGGGGGCGAGGTCGATGTCGAGAGCCGACCGGGACAGGGTGCGGCCTTCACGGTCTGGTTCCCGGCCTGGCATTCAGGCGTCGAGCCGGTAACAGCCGAACCGGGGCAGCGAGAGGAGGCGCGCCGCGGTAGCGTACTGATCGTGGACGACGATGCGGGTGTCGTGGAGTGGCTTGCACGGGCCCTCTCGGATAGGCACGACGTGTCCACCGCTACGAGCGCGGAACGGGCCCTGGAAGGGTTCGGTGCTGGAGACTTCGATGTCGTGTTGATCGACCTCGGACTGCCCTCGATGCCTGGTGACCGTCTTGCTGAACTCGTCCGTAAGGCCGACTCTGCAGTGTCTACGGTACTGATCACCGGATGGGAACTCCCGGAAGACGATCCGCGGGTACTGGGCTTCGAGTTCCGTCTGCAGAAGCCGCTGGACGTGGATGAGGTGCTCGGGGTGGTGGCCCGGGCGATTGCTTTGAGGGATAGTAGGGGATCGTGACTCTCCTGAGAGGCGGTCAGACGTGAGACGTGAGACGTGAGACGTCAGACGGAGAATCGGCAACCGACAGATGTGCAGGGATTCCTCGCACGGGACGACAGACTGACGCGTGGGAGCAAGAGGACCGAAGGGGATGGCCAGGATCTTGATCGTGGAAGACGACCAGGGCGTGCGGGATCTCCTGGGACGCGTGCTCGGGGCGAAGCATTACGTGGTGCAGACCCGGAACGGGCGAGAGGCCATCGAGGCCTTCGATCGCAACCGCCCTGATCTGGTCATCACCGACCAGAACCTGCCGGGTATGAAGGGAGACGAGATCATCCTGGAGCTGCGTAGCCGATCACCCGAGCAGAAGATCATCGCGATGACGGGTGTCGACCACGCGGTGCCATCGGTCGACAGTGACGTGGACGAGGTGTTCCTGAAGCCGATGGACCTGGATGCGCTGGAGGAGGCGGTGGAACGGCTGTTGGCGGAGAGTGCCGGGGAGCGTCCGTGATGGGTTCTGCAGGGGCGACGCATGCGTCGCCCCTGCAGACCCGACCCTTGCCTAACGAGTGCTGCGGAGACGGTGACCTGATATGCCAAGCGACAGACCCAAAGTCCTCATCATCGACGATGAGGCCGATGTCCTCGATTTCCTGACCCGCGCGGTCAAGGACATGGACTTCGAGGTGACCCCAGCCGGGGATGGCGAGAAGGGCCTGGCAATCGCTTCGGAGGAGCCGTTTGACCTGGCGCTGGTGGACTATCGCCTGCCCGGCATCGACGGGATCGAGGTGACGCGGCGGCTGAAGGAGCAGGACGAGGGCGTGACCGTGGTGATCATCACGGCCTATGGCTCGATCGGCTCGGCTGTTGAGGCGATGAAGGCAGGAGCCACCGAGTACCTGCTCAAGCCGGTGGATCTGGACCATCTGGAGTTGGTGTTGAGCCGGGCGATCGAGGGACGGGAGCAGGCGGAGCGGCTGCATCTGCTCGAAGAGCAGCTCGAGCAGCGGGGGTCCTTCGAGGGCATGGTGGGCGTGAGCGCGGAGATGCAGCGTGTGTACGGCCTGATCCGCCGGCTGGCAGACAGCGATGCCACGATCCTGATTCAGGGGGAGACGGGCACGGGCAAGGAGCTGGTGGCGCGGGCGATCCACAGCCTGAGCGGCCGTCGCGATGGGGCATTCATGCCCATCAACTGCGGGGCGTTGCCGGAGGGCATTCTCGAGAGCGAGCTCTTCGGGCATGAAAAGGGATCGTTCACGGGGGCCGTGAAACAGAAGTACGGTCTGATCGAGCAGGCCGAGGGCGGGACACTCTTTCTTGATGACATCGCGGAGATGAGCCCCGCCCTGCAGGTCAAGCTCCTTCGGGCAATCCAGGAAAAGGAGGTACTCCGGATCGGTGGCGAACGGCCGCTCGAGGTGGACTTCCGGCTGGTCGCGGCCTCGAATGTGGATCTCCGCGTGAAGATGGAGCAGGGAGGCTTCCGCGCGGACCTGTTCTACCGGTTGAGCAGTGTCGTGCTGGGGCTCCCCCCTCTTGTTGCGCGGAGGGGGGACATCCCGCTTCTTGTCAATCACTTCGTCCGTTTGTATGGCGAGAAGAACGGGCGGCCGGGGATGGAGGTCGCGCCGGAAGCGATGATGCTGTTGCGGTCACACACCTGGCCTGGGAATATCCGCGAGCTGGAGCACGCGATCGAACAGTCGGTTCTGCTCTCCCATGGCTCGGCCATCACGGTGGACGATCTGCCCGATCATATCGCGGCCCTGGGGGACGAGGGGGGAGGCGCCCTATTCGATCGCCATCCTGCTGAGCAGGTTTTTGGATCCAGCCGAATGGAACGTGACGATCCTGGGGACGGACATCAATACCCGTTTCCTGCGCAAGGCGTCGGAGGGGGTATACAGCTCCTGGCCGTTCCGCGATACACCCCGCTGGGTGAAGGCGGGCTATTTCCGCAGGACACCTCAGGGACGCCTCCAGGTTCTGCCCCGGATTCGGCGGATGGTGACCTTCTCGCGCCTGAACCTCGCGGAGGATGTCTACCCGGCACTGGACACGGGCACGAATGGGATGGACCTGATCATCTGCCGGAACGTGCTGATGTACTTCGCCGCCGATGCCGCGAGGGCTGTCGCAGACCGGTTCCACCGGTCGCTGGTGGAAGGGGGATGGCTGATTGTGAGCCCCACAGAGGCCTCCCACGCACTTTTTCAGGACTTCGCACCGAGTCACCTCCCGGGTGCGATCCTCGCCATCGGGATGTGGCTGTAGGTCATCAGAGATCCGTGGTAGATGTAGCGCACGTAGATGGCGAGCGCATCCAGGCCCACGACGAGCACGAGGCCCATCACGATCGACCGGACCGTCAGCCCCCCGATCAGGGGATGCG
>JASLMQ010000354.1 GCA_030746455.1 Candidatus Latescibacterota bacterium | reverse complement strand
TGCCGAAGTACCGGGGACAGGGGCCCAATGTCTGGCCGATCGCGAACGGGGACGCCGAAACGGGCCAGACGATCCACTGGCTGGACGAGGGTATCGACACCGGCGACATTATCGCTCAGAAGGCCATGCCTCTGCTGCCGACTGACACCGGCGCCACTCTGGGTGAGAAGCTCGAGCGCCTTGGAGCCGAGCTCTTCATAGAGACGTGGCCGCTGATCGCGTCCGGAACGGCCCCGCGCATCAAGCAGGACGACTCGCAGGCCACCTACTCCGTCGCGCCCAAGCGAAAACACGCCCGAATCGATTGGAGCAAATCGGCCGAGGAGATCGGGAACCTGTGCCGCGCCTTTACGTCGGGCAAGGGCGCGTGGGCGAGAATCGGCGGCAAGCGGCTGTATGTGTGGGAGGCCGAGCCGTACCGGGGCGAGCCGGCCTTGGAAGGAGATACGCCCGGACAGGCCACCGGGGTCACGGGCAAGGGGGTCGTGGTCCAGACCGGAGGGGGATCGCTCCTCCTGGTACGAACCGAGGTGACACAGGGAGGAACCGATCTACTGACCGCCCTGGGCGGGGGCCTGGGCTCCGTGCCAATCATCCTGGGATAGGGCTGCGGGGCCGGAAAGGCCGCTGGGGCGAGCTTCTGGACATATTATAAGTGTATCTAATGATATGGACCCGCATCCTCTGCAAATGATGGCTAGGATAGGCTCCCGTGTGCCATTTGGTGTTGCCAAGAAACGGGCCAGAGGGTATATTTTGTATTCTATTCTGGATTTGCGCCAAGGTGCCGCCGAACCACGGGAAGGCGGGGTCGATGTCCACGATCGCGGACAATCTCAGGCGGGTGGAAGACCGAATCGCGGAGGCGGTTGAACGCTCGGGTAGATCTTGTGATGACGTCACCCTCGTGGCGGTGTCCAAGACGCAGCCTGTCGAGACGATCGAGGAGGCCCTTCGGGCGGGCCTTGTCGTACTCGGAGAGAACCGGGTGCAGGAGGCGGAGGGCAAGGTCGACGCCCTGGGTCAGCTGGCCCGATGGCATCTGGTGGGGCACCTTCAGCGCAACAAGGTGAAGAAGGCCCTCGAGATGTTCGAGTTGATCCAGTCTGTGGACAGCCTCCGACTCGCCCGCGAGATCGGCAAGCGGGCCACCTCCGTCGGCTCGCAGGCGCGCGTTCTCGTCCAGGTGAACACCTCCAGCGCGGAGTCGCAGTTCGGTCTGCCTCTCGAGGAGGCCGCCGAGTTCGTATCGCTCGTTGCCGAGGTCGAGGGGGTCCAGGTCGAAGGCCTGATGACGATCGGTGCGTTCTTACCGGATCCGGAGGCGGTTCGTCCTTGCTTTGTTCGGCTCCGGGAGCTGAGGGACCGCATCTCCGACAAACGGATTCAGGGGGTCTCCATGGACACGCTCTCCATGGGAATGACAGGCGACTTCGAGGTCGCCATCGAGGAGGGGGCCACGCTGGTGCGCATCGGTACGGCCATTTTCGGGGCGAGGTCGGGCTGAGGAGCCGGGCGTATGCTGGATCTGCTGCAGGAACTCATCGTGCTCATCCTCGACGCCGTGGACCTCCTGGTCCAGGTCGTCGTTATCGTGGTGGTGGTGCTGGTGCTCCTGCGGTGGCTGCTGGTCAAGGTGAGCCCATTCGGCTGGGCTACACACCAGGTGAGAAGAATCACCGATCCGGTCCTGTGGCCCATCACCGAGTTCCTCCCCGTCCCCAACAGTACGGGCATCGCCTCGCTCCTGCTCGTCATCTTCATCGTCCTGACGGCCTACTTCTTCAAGTGGGTGTTGGGAGACGCCCTCGGGGCCCTGCTCGGGTTGCTGGGAGCGCTGTCGGCTGGCTCGCCGATCGCATGCCTGGGCTGGTTGCTCTACGGGGTCGTGTCCGTGCTCCTGGCCCTGATCGTTGCCCGGATCGTGATATCCTGGCTCCCATTCGCCCGGGGCAGCCGGCTGATGGCTACGCTGTATGGCCTGACGGAGCCCGTGATGGCCCCCTTCCGCCAGCTGATACCGCCCCTGGGTATGTTCGACCTTTCGCCGATCATTCTGATCTTCTTGCTGAACTTCGTGCAAAGTGCAATCCACAGGATTCTGATCCGGTAGGTGGAAGCTTCCGGCTTCCTCCGGGAGGTGACCGCGTTGAAGATTACCCCTCTGGACATTCGCAAGCAGGCCTTTGGCCGGGCCTTCCGGGGATACGATCCGGAAGAAGTGCAGGCCTTCCTCGAGATGGTCGCCGAGGAGTTCGAGCGCGTCAGCCGAGAGAACATCGAGTTCAGGGAGCGTGAGGCCTCTCTCCAGAAGGAAGTGGAGAGCTACCGGAACATGGAGCAGACGCTGCAGGAGATGCTCCGTACCGGTCAACAGGCGGCGGAGAAGGTCCGCGAGAACGGCAAGAAGGAGGCCCGTCTCATGGTGAAGGAGGCGGAGATCCTGGGGAACCGTGCAATCGAGAAGGCCCGGGCTCAGGTGCAGAAGATCCGTTCGGAGATCGTGGACCTGAGGAACCAGCGGGATCTCTTCGTGGCGAAGTTCCAGGCGCTCACCCAGGCTCAGGCCGACTTCTTGGAGCAGCTGAGGTTCACCGACGCGGACGTGGTGGAGGAACTCGTGGACGAGAGGGCACCGCCGCCCGTCGCTCCGAACGCACAACAGGTCGAGGGGGAAGCCGAATCGGAGGCGTCCTCCTCGGAGGAAGCCCCCGCCGAGTCGTAGAAGGGGGGGGCTGGAGGGCCCGTAGAATAGGCCCTGGAGGGATCCGATGGCGGAAACGACATCGAAACCGGTACGTCTGGGTGTGATCGGTGGCTCAGGGGTCTACCAGATGGATGGCGTGGACGTAACGGACGAGCACGCCATGGATACACCCTTCGGCAAACCCTCGGACGCCATCGTCGAGGCCAAGATCAAGGATCGCACGGTGATGTTCCTGCCTCGCCACGGTCGGGGCCACTGGCTCCTGCCGTCGGAGGTCAGATACCGCGCCAACATCCACGCGCTCAAGGAGCTGGGGGTCACCCACGTTCTGGCGGTAAGCGCTGTGGGCATCATGCAGGAGCACATCCGTCCGGGTGACATGGTGGTGCCGGATCAGATATTCGACCGCACCAAGGGCATCCGACCGTCCACCTTCTTCGGTGAGGGCATCGTTGGGCACGTCACCTTCGCCGATCCGTTCTGTGAGGACTTCAGAAGGCACGTGTTAGATGCCGCGGGCAGGAGCGGCGCCACAGTCCACGACGGTGGGACCTACATCTGTATGGAGGGCCCGCAGTTTTCGACCCGGGCGGAGTCCCACTTCTACCGACGGGCGGTCGACGCCGCCGTGATCGGGATGACGGCACTGCCCGAGGCCAAGTTGGCGCGCGAGGCCGAGATGTGCTATGCGATGCTGGCGATGGGCACGGACTACGATTGCTGGCACGAGGCGGAAGAGGACGTCTCGATCGATGCGGTACTCTCGGTGTTGAAGGCGAACTCGGAACGGGCCAACCGTATCGTCCATGAGACCGCTCGGGTTCTGTCCGAGGAATCCGATTGCGACTGCCTGGGAGCCGCCGAATACGCGATCATCACCGCGCCGAATGCAATCTCGGACACGGCCAAGCAAAGACTGCGCGTACTCTACGGTCGCTATTTCGAAGCGTAAGTGCACGGGGTGAGAGGGATGATGTTCGAAGAGGTCGGCGGATTGGATTTCCCGAAGATGGAGCGCGGGATCCTCTCGTTCTGGGAGGAGACGGACGCGTTCGGGAAGCTGCGGGAGAAGAATCGGGGCAATTCTGTCTACTCCTTCGTCGACGGTCCGATCACGGCGAACCACGCCAGGGGCATCGGCGTGCACCATGCCTGGGGTCGTACCTACAAGGATATCTTTCAGCGCCACAGGGCCATGCTCGGCCACGACCAGCGATACCAGAACGGATTCGACTGCCAGGGCCTGTGGGTGGAGGTCGAGGTCGAGAAGGAGATCGGTGTCGACTCAAAACGGGATCTTCTCGAGTACGGGCTCGAGCGATTCTCACGAAGATGCAGGGAATTCGTCGATGTGTCGGCAGAGGCCATCATCCAAACGAGCAAGCGACTCGGGCAGTGGATGGACTGGGAGGGATCGTACTACACCTATTCCGACGTGAACATCGAGCACATCTGGAATTTCCTGAAGACCTGCCACCAGAAGGGGTGGCTCTACAAAGGCCACCGGGTGATGCCATGGTGCGCCCGATGCGGGACGTCGCTGTCCCAGCACGAGCAGGCGGACTCCTACGAGGAGATGGTCCATCGGGCGGTGTATATGAAGCTGCCCATCCGAGAGCGTGAAGGCGAGCACATCCTCGTCTGGACCACAACGCCCTGGACGCTGACCTCCAACGTGGCACTGGCGGTCCATCCCGACCTCTACTACACCAAGGTGAGGCAGAATGGAGAGA
>JASLMQ010000353.1 GCA_030746455.1 Candidatus Latescibacterota bacterium | reverse complement strand
TCGTACAGGGACATGGAGCGTTCGACTCCACGCTCGCGGGTTGTGGAGGCGTCTCTTGACATATGGGGATCCTCACAGCGGGAGAGGATTGTGGATCGGAGTCAGCCGAGACCTCAGCGACACTGGGAATCCAACGGAGACCGCTACCAGGCGGTCCAGCCACCGTCGATCGTGACGTTCTGGCCGGTCATGTAGCTGCTGGCGTCGCTGGCAAGAAAGACGACCGCGCCCTTCAGCTCGTGCGGCTTGCCCATGCGCTTCATCGGGCTCTTCTCGCACAGGCGTGGCACCAAACCCTCGGGGACCGTTCTACTGTTGGGGAACGGACCGGGACTCAGGCAGTTCACGCGGACGCCGTCCTGCGCCCAGTAGACGGCGAGGTGGCGGGTCATGTGGATGATGCCGCCCTTTAGGGCGTGGTAGCCCACCGGACTGGCGTTGCAGACACCCGCATAGGCATCGGGGTAGGATGCGACCTGACCGTACATGGAGCCGATCATGATGACCGACGCCTGGGCGTTGCGCTCGACGGCGTGATCCCGAAGCCGGCGGGCAAGGTCGAAGTAGCCCGACGCGTTCCCGAGCTGGTGGGTGAACTGGTCGTGAGTGACCTGGGTCAAGTCGTTGCCCTGGCCCTCGTTGCCGTTGTTGACCAGGACGTCGACCTCTCCAGCGGCGTCAACGGCTTCGGCGAAGCCGGCCTCGACCGAGTCGGCCTCCATGTGGTCGAGCTGCACCCCGACGTGTTGGGCCGAGCCGGCCGTGGGTAGGTCCTCGGCCGCAGCCCGGGCACGCTCGCGTTCACGGCTGCTGATCACCACGGAGGCACCGGCCTCGGCGAGGGCGAGGGAGAAGGCGGTACCGAGGTAGCCGGTCCCGCCGGTGACAAGTGCGACCTTCCCTGTGAGATCGAAGAGCTGTCTGACTGTGGGCTCGGATTTGGCCATGTCTAACTCCAACTCTCAAGCAGTGGTGGTTGGTTGCTCAACCGGGATGAACCCGGACCCCTGCTCGACAGACGCAAGGGCCGCGAGGTTCACCTTCAGGGTCTGAATGCCCTCGTCGAGGGAGCAGTGGACCTTGCCGCCTCCCTCGACGGCGTTGAGGAAGACTTCGGCCTGGCGGACGTAGAAGGCCTCCCGCTCACACGGCTCAAACTGAACTTCGGTCCAATCATTTCCGGGCGCTGTCATCCAGCGCCAGCGATGGTTGTGGATCTCCCAACGGACCGTTCCCTCACTGCAAATAACGGTGACCGTGTTCTCGTTGGGGGCCTGATGCAGGTTGAGTGTGTAGTTGCCCATCGCGCCGTCCTGACGGGTGAGGATGTGGACCGTGTCCTCGACGCTTACACCGTCGAGCACCTGATGGGCGGCATCGGCGACCAGGCTTTGTATCGGTCCGACGAGCCACTCGCCGGCGTTGAGCATGTGCGTGATCGCATCCTGGATCGCACCGCCGCCTGCAGCGCGATCGGCGAAGTAGACGTCGCGATACGCGGGTCGGTAGGTGGGGAAGTGCTGCCCGCAGGTGACGACGATCTGGACGGGCTTCCCGAACCGGCCGATGGCTAGGGCTTCCTTCATGTCCGCCAGCGCGGGGTTGAGGCGGTGCTGATAGCCGACGGCTGCAACGATGCCCTGGGCGTTCACGAGTCTCCGAAGCTGGTCTACACCGTCCAGGCTCGTGCTCAGCGGCTTCTCGATAAGAAGATGGCAACCGGCCTCGGCGAGTTGTAGCGCGACGGGCACGTGCCGATTGGCCGGCACGGCCACCACGGCCACGTCGCAGGGGGATGCAAGCGCCTCATCCAGGCTCGAGTAGGGCCGATCGATACCATACCGATCGGTTACCTCGAGGCGCCGCGCCTCGAGCGGCTCGCAGATTGAGACGATGGCCCGACCCGTGGACTGGAAGCAGCGGACGTGGCGCTCGCCGATAGAGCCGACACCAACGACGAGGACGTTGTGATTCTTCATTCGAGATCCTGGTGGTGTTCGGGGTGGTCGATGAGGCGGAGCTCCCAGTTGATGGTGTCGAATTCGATGGGACGGGCGGCGTGATAGTAGAAGAACCCACCGTCCAGGCCCTCGTCGCACCACCGTCGCGCGATGTCCAGACCGCGTGTTCGGGGCATGTCGGCCGTGAAGCCATAGAGGTCGCCCCAAAGCTGGACGTCGGTGCCTGAGATCGCCTCCTTGTAGCGCGCCAGCGAAAGCTCGTGGAGCCTTGGCACCAGCATAGAGCAGGCCATCACACGATCGATCCACCCGCTTCGGGCCCAGATCCTCAGGGCAGAGAGGAACTCCGGGTAGTCGCCGGTATATTGATCCCACGTATGGAACATGTAGGAGGGAATCCGAACGGCGATTGTGAGCGGGTGGCCCCACTTGCCTTCGGCCTCGAGACGATCGCTGTGGATGCGGTCCATCACATCCACCAGGGAGGATTCGTCGAAGGCTCGATTGTGGGCGAAGCGTGCAAAGTCCAGGTGAACACCGTCGATGTCGTAGTCCGTCATGAGCTCACGGACGATGCCGACGGCGTAGTCCTGCACCGCTCGGTGGCGGTAGTCGAAGAAGGACGCCGATTCGGGGCACATATACTCGGGGTGGTCTTCGGCAAACTGACCCGTCATCGCGCGATAGTGGAATCGGTCCGTGGCGAGGTAGGTGATGTTCATACCGATGTCGGCGAAGACCCCGAGGCCCACGCGTCTGGCCTCGTCCACGGCAACGGCCATCGGGTCTCCCTGGGCCATCCATCCGGCCCATTTCAGCTGGGCAGGATCCTTTTCCTCGAACGCCTTCCCCTCGGGCACGTACCGATCGACGGCGTCGCTGTGGTACCACGCGC